>JASJDX010000255.1 GCA_030064975.1 Pleurocapsa sp. MO_192.B19 | reverse complement strand
GTGAGTGGAAGAAAAACCCAGGGGAAATGGAACTGTTTGCTTCTGAAATTAAGGGATAGCAATTCTGGGGAATCTTCCGTAGTTGGTTTCTTGATAGATACACGAAGTTTAGATTCTGTCATCACTATCTCAGATGGTTAATATAAATAGGATAATTCCAATCTAAAATCATCATGTCAACTATTGCTATCTTCCCTTTTCAGCCGATTAACGATCCTGTAGCCGTTTTTTTGATGATTTTGGCTATTATGTTGGTTGCACCCCTACTATTCGAGCGATTACGTCTTCCTGGTATTGTAGGCTTGATTTTAGCAGGAGTGATTGTAGGGCCAGAAGGACTAGGATTATTGGAGAGGGGCAGCAATATTATTTTATTAGGCACGATTGGCTTATTGTTTTTGATGTTTATGGCGGGTTTGGAAACTAGCCTCGATGACTTTAAAAACAATGGAGATAAAGCAGTTATTTTTGGGTTGGCAACTTTTATTGCCCCGATGATTTTGGGTACTGCGGCGATGATGCTGTTGGGATATGGTTTTTTAGCTGCGGTGTTAGTGGCTTCTTGTTTTGCTTCTCATACTTTACTTGCTCTTCCAGTTCTCAGTAAGTTGGGTATTATGAGGGCTTCTGCGGTTAATGTCACCTTGGGAGGCACTCTAATTACCAATGTCTTAGCTTTGTTAGTTTTAGCGGTAGTGGTAAAAGCCTATGAAGGGAAACTTACTGTAGGTTTTTGGTTGTTTCTCATTCCCGCTTTAACTATTTATACCTTGGCTACTTTATGGGGTGTACCGAAAATTGGACGCTGGTTTTTCCACAAATTCGGCCATGATGAGAGTGCAGAATTTATTTTTGTCTTGGCAACTTTATTTGTAGTTTCTTATGTAGCGGGTTTAATTGAAGTTGAGCCAATTATCGGCGCGTTTTTGGCGGGAATTGCTTTAACGCCTTTAATTCCCCAATTAAGTCCTTTGATGAATCGAATACAGTTTATTGGCAATACTTTATTCGTGCCATTTTTTCTGATTTCCGTAGGAATGCTCATCGATCCTTTGGTTTTAATTCATGAACCTAAATCGCTAGTAATAGCTGCGGTAATGATTGGGGCAGAATTGATTAGTAAATTTGTTGCTGCTTGGGGTGTGGGGCAATGGTTTGGTTATAAATTTCCTAGTGTCATGGTTATTTTTGGACTATCGATCGCTCAAGCTGCCTCTACTTTAGCAGCCATTACCGTTGCTTACGAAATCGAATTAGTCGATCGCACTACGGTAAACGGAATTGTCGCTATGATTCTCTTTACCTGTATTGTTTCTCCTTTGGTAACGGAAAGATGGGGGCAACAAGTCACCTCTGCGGAAAAAACTCCTAGTGCTGATAACAAAACCAAAGTCTTGGCACAACGGGTTTTAGTTCCCGTCGCCAACCCGAATAACGAAGATAATCTGTTAAATTTGGCTCTAATTTTGGCAAAAAAATCTCATGGTACTCTTTTACCTTTGCACGTTTTAAGCGATCGTGATCGCCCTGTTTCCCCAGAAGCAAGAATGCAACAACTACAACTATTAGAAACAGCCGAAACCCTTGCCCATGCAGCTAATGCAGCAGTAGAAACCATTGGTAGAGTAGATGATGTGATCGATCGTGGTATTGTTCGTACGGCGATCGAACGTAATGCTAGTTTAGTAATTTGCGGTTGGAAAGGTTATTCTACCTATCAAGATAATTTTTTTGGCAGTACAATTGATAATGTCGCCCTAGAGCT
Organism: Pleurocapsa sp. MO_192.B19; assembly: GCA_030064975.1. Lineage (GTDB taxonomy): Bacteria > Cyanobacteriota > Cyanobacteriia > Cyanobacteriales > Xenococcaceae > Waterburya. The sequence continues at coordinate 12,279 of JASJDX010000255.1, read as the reverse complement.
GGCGATCCCTGTTTTAATTGCTCGTTTCGTTCAACCTATTGCTAATACCGCCAGAGTTTTTTTAGCCGTTACTAAAAGACAAGCACTTTCAGCCGAATTTCAGCAAACCCTAACCATTGCTAAAGTCTTATCCTCTGAACTTAAAACCAGTCTTCAAGTATTGTTGGTAATTAGCAAAAAGCAAACTCAACTATCTCCCTCAGAACTATCTAAACTCAGTCAAGATAGTTTTATTGGTCAAGCACAGGGTAATTTTATTAAAGAAGTTTCCCAAAAAATCCACCGCAATGACCTATTACTGTTACCCGTTAAAACTACAGAAAAAAGACTTCGTAACCGTTCGGCTGTCGGCACTATCCCCGAAGCGATCTCCCGTTCTCATAGCGATATTTCGGTATTGATCATTCATTTTCCTAATTCTTAATCGATCTTCACGAGTTCAGGTCATCGATTAAGATTAAAATTAGACAATGCTTAGTTTAAATGCCAAAAAACTTACTTTAACTAAAAGTAAAATAAAGCAGTGGTCAAAAGAAGCGATCGCTAATCCCTGGCTGAGACAATATATTTTAATTGGGTATGCAGCAAAAGGAGTTGTGTACCTAGTGATTGGTATATTAGCAGTCCAAGCAGCGGCAATTTCCCAACAAAAAGCGGCAGGAACTTATCTTGCTTTGACCTTTCTGATACATCAACCGTTAGGCAAGTTAGTAGTTTGTCTCTTAGCATTTTCTTTATTAGGATACTCATTGCGAAGATTATTTCAGGTAATACTTGTTTCTGAAGATTCTAATTCTTTCGGTTTAAAGCGCAGTTTCCAACGAATTGGTTACATCATGAGTGGTTTGAGCTATGCTGGCGTTGCTTATACTGCTCTCAATCTGATTTTTGAATTGGGAGAATACGACGATACTATCGAAGATTTGGCAAGCCAACTATTTGAGCAGCCTTTAGGAGAATGGCTAATTCTTCTCGGGGGAATTATAGTTACAAGTATAGGAATTTTGTATGTTTATGGAGCTTATAGTGGTTCTTACATTAGTGAGTTTAAGTCTTTTGATATCCACCATCAATTAGAAAAATGGGCTACACGCATCGGTAAATTAGGTGTAGCTGCTAGAGGTGTTTCTTTTATTTTGACTGGTGTTTTCTTAATTGAGGCTGCTATTTCTGGCAATTCAGAACTTGCAGGTGGACTGCAAAATGCGCTTCGGGTGCTAGGAACCAAGCCTTTTGGCTGGCTATGGTTAGGACTAATTGGCATTGGTCTAATTTGCTATGGACTGTATATGTTCGTAGCTGCTAAATATAGACGTTATGCCATTAAATAAGGCTCAGACAAATTATGGAAGCCAACAAAATAGAATGACGACGATCAATAAAACGATCAATAAAAAGTTATTAATTAGAGTACTCGCCTGTGCGCTGATTACTGTACTATCAGCTTGTGTCAATACTTCTAAGACTATAACCAAAAAAAGCTATTTAGTAGACACTGCCGAAATAACGCAAAATGCTGCTAACTTTAGCGGACAATCTGTATTAGTGCGCAATGATGTTCTAGAAACAATAGGAGAAAAAGGTTTAATTTTAGATAAAGATCGGGCGTTTAGTGGCGAAACCATTTTAGTTATAGATACATCTGAAATGTCCTTAAGATTTGCCACAGACAAAACTCCCGAAATTTTAGTTAGCGGTAAAGTAGAACGATTTATTTTAACTGATATCGAACAGAAGTACAGTTTAAATCTCGATCGCAGCCTTTATACTAAATATGAAGGGAAGCTGGCGATCGTTGCTACAAGGCTAATTTTTTCGCCCGATCCTGGGGATCTTACTCGTACCCCTGAAATTTACTATGGTAAAGAATTGGCCGTCAAAGGAGAGATAGAAGATATTAAAAGTTACGGTGTGTTTGAACTCGATGAAGAACAAGTCTTTGGGGGAGAAGATTTGTTAGTTATTAAGCCAAAACTCAAACTTAAACTTCATGACGAACAAACTGCAATTGTCTATGGTATGTTGCGTCCATTTATCGCAGCTGAGTTTGAGCGAGACTACGATTTGAATTGGGATTTGTCGATTCTCCAACAAATTGAAGCAGAGTATTCTCTAAAACCAGTCTTAGTCGCTGAAAAAATTAAAATTTTAGAATAAGATGCTTAAAATAAGGCGTTGTATAGTTGCGGAATGATTTTAACCAGTATATTGTATTCACTATCTGTATTCACCATCCCGCAAGCTTAGCTAAAAACTGGGTCTAGTAGTAGAACTGCTAGTAGCGCGATCGAGATTATCTTTGGCTGGTTGATAAGTAGGATCGAGATCGATCGCCACGCGATAGTTTTTAATCGCTTCTTGAGTTTCCCCCAAGGTTTCTTGTAATTTACCAAAGAAATTAAAAGCTTCTGGACGAGAAGGATCGCTTCCTATAGCTTGTTTGATTGATGCAGTAGCGCGATCGAATTCTCGTTTGCTGGCGTAGTGTTTGGCTAACTCGAAGGAGCGCTCAAACTCTGATTCTTGTTTTTCACTTACTGTTTCTCGTTCGAGAACGTTATAGACAATGTTGCGTAATTCTTTGGGGGTAAAGGGTTTTTGCAAGAAATCTACTGCACCTAGTTTCATTGCTTCAACAGCATTATCCACCGTACCATGAGCAGAGATTAAAACTATTTTAATACTAGGATATTTAGCGATCGCCTGTTGTAACAGTTGCATGCCATTCATTCCAGGCATTTTTAAATCAGTAATAATCAGATCGTATTGTTCTCCTGTTAACTGCAACATGGCATCTTTACCATCAAAAGCAGTATGAACAAAATAGTCTAAAGACTCTAACGCCATAGTAACCGTGCGTCTAATATTTTTTTCGTCATCAACAACTAAGATTTTTGCTTTAGGCATGATATTTATTTTTATGCTTTAAATTACTGATTTATTGATTATTGATTACAGGTACAGTAAAGGTAAAGGTACTCCCTTCACCTACGGTAGAATCAACCCAAATTGTTCCCCCGTGAGCTTTAACCATTTCCTTACAAATAGCTAAACCCAAACCACTACCACCGACATCTCTTTCTGTTTTTACCTGGACAAATTTATCAAAGATTTTGCTTTTAAATTCTCTGGGAATTCCCGCACCGTTATCTTGAACAGAAATATAAACCCAGTTATTATGATGTTTGGCAGCTAGTTTTATTTCCCCTCCATTATCCGTATAACGAATTGCATTAGCAATTAAATTAGTAAGAACCCAAAGTATTTTATTTGCATCTAATTTAACTTTAGGTAGGGAAGGTAAGTCTTCTATCTTGAGAGTGATGTTTTTATCTGCGGCTTGCATCTTAAGATTGGCGATCGCTTTATTTAATAAGAATTCTACTTCTACTGCCGTAAATTCTAAATCGATACGTCCCGACTCTATTTTAGATAAATCTAATAAGTCATTAACCAAGCTTCTCAATCTTTTTACATCTTCATTAGCTGCATTTAATAGTTCAATTTCTGACTCGGACAGTTTGGATTGTGTTGTTTCTTGTAATAAGTTTAAACTCATTGACATTCCCGTTAGTGGTGTACGTAGTTCATGGGAAGCTGTAGCCACAAATTCGCTTTTTAATTTATCTAATTCCTTAAGATTGGTAATATCTTGCAATAGAATTATACCGCCAATAATCTTGTTTTCTTTAGTAACTACTGGGGTAATATTAAACTGATAATATTTAATTTTATTACCACGATTAACTGTAATAATTCTTCGATCATCTTTTAGACTGGGGGCTTTTCCTGTTGCAATAGTATCTTTTAAATAATCGGCAATTTCTGAATTTTCAAAAACATCTAAGAAATAATTATCAACTGCTAACTGAGGCTTAAGATTAACTAAACTAGCCGCATCAGGATTGAGGGCAATAATTTTTAATGCTTCATCAACGACAATAATGGCATCACCAATACTTTGAATAATTGCTTCATTGCGCTGTTGCTCGATAATTACTTTGCCAACATTTAGTTCACGAAATGCCTTGAGTTTTTGACTCATATTGTTAATTTCTTTCGCTAAAACTCCCAATTCATCTTGAGAATTAACTTCGATCGCAATATCATAATTTCCTTCAGCAATCTTTTCGGTAGCAGTAATTGTTTTGCCAATAGGTTTAGTAATGCGCTCAGCTAAGAGTAAACTAAAAATCAAACCCAATCCAGCCGCACTTCCTAAAGCAAGTACCATCGACCAAACTGCCTGCTGGGAAACTCGTTGTGCTTCGTCTGAAGCTGACAGCATCGTCTCTTGATTTACTTCTCGCAATTGAACGCATAAGTCTCTTATTGCTGTAAATAAAGGAAAGATATCGGCATAATATTGATCCAGAGTAACTTCAGACAAATCAATAACTTCGATATATTTACTATAGTTTGCTTCTAAAGCTGATAAAATTTCTTTTTCTCCTGAGATAGTAATATTATCTTTTGCTCTACCTAACCACTGTAAAAAAGTAATTTCTCCCTGACGAAACTGTTTTTTAGCTTGAGCTTGGCTATCAGAAATAGCCAACAAAATCGCACTGTCTTGACGTTCGAGCGCATCAATAATGTTTTCAGCGGCGAGAATGCTGCGATAGTTCTCTTTTAAAATGGCATCGCTGGCTTTACCCAGGCGACGTAAATTAAATGTCCCCCAACCGCCAACCAAAACCATCAAACTTAAGATAATACCGTATCCTAATAAAATTTTGCTTTTAAGTTTCATTTTTTTAGAGCAGTAAATACCAGAGGATATCAGGCTGCGATCGCATCTGACATCTACTAGAAGATTGAACTGGGGGTTATTTTCTATCTAAAGTTATAGCCAATCGCCAAAAATCGAAGTAATAATAGAGCGAGTTTACGTTTGATACTATTTATGAATTTTACTTTTGAATTTTATGCTCAATTTTAAATTCTTATCAATCCAATTTTTAAATAATCAAGTCAGTGACTATTTATTAGCTTTAACAATTTTAGTAGTAAGTATATTACTTCTGAAGATATTTCGCCGTATTGCCATTAATCGCCTCAAAAAATGGGCAACAAAAACAGAAAATATTTACGACGATGCAATTATCAGAATCATCGAACGTAATTTAATTCCCATAGCTTATATCGGTAGTGTTTATTTAGCAGTTAGTAACCTCACTTTACATCCAATTCTCGATCGCGTTATCGAAGTTCTAGTTGTTATTGCTTCAACTGTTTTGGCGATTAGATTATTTACAGCTTCGGTAGAATACATAATTAAAATTTATTGGATTACCTATCATCGAGATAATGCCAATATCGAACAAAGCATTGATGCTCTAATTCCTGCTATTAGGGTTGTTGTGTGGTTAATTGGAATTGTTTTTCTGTTAGATAACTTAGGCTTCGATATTTCGGCGGTAGTAGCTAGTTTAGGAATTGGTGGTGTAGCGATCGCTCTGGCTTCTCAAGGAATTTTACAAGACTTATTTAGCTACTTTTCGATTCTGCTCGATCGCCCTTTTGAATTAGGAGATTTTATTATTGTTGGTGATTATTTGGGTACAGTAGAATATGTGGGAATTAAAACTACTCGCCTAAAAAGTATTAACGGCGAAGAAATTATAATTGCTAATACTGATTTAACAGGTTCGCGAATTCGCAACTTTAAAAGGATGCGCCAACGTCGTATAGTATTTAACTTGGGAGTTGTCTATAAAACTAGTACCGAACAGTTAGCCAAAATTCCAGTTTTAATCGAAGAAATTATTAACAATACACAACATACGCGTTTTGATCGCGCGCATTTTTCTGGCTATGGTGAATATAGTTTAGATTTTGAAGTTGTTTATTTTATAGATAGTAATGATTATAATATTTACATGAATGCCCAACAGCAAATAAACTTAAATATTAAATCCGAATTTGCTAAATATAATATTGAGTTTGCCTATCCCACTCAAGTTAATTACTTTAATAATTTACCTACTAATTCTAACAATGGTAACGGACATAAAACTGTAGAGATGCTAACTTAATTTTACAGAATACACAACGCTTATTTTGATAGCGTTGCTGAATTGGGGTATGACAGTAAATTGAAAGCTAAAAGCTAAAAGCTAAACTCACATCTTGCACGCCTTACAAAAAAAATAAATAATTTTGGTTTAATCGTCAATTTCTCACCTTTTACCCTTTAACCTTTTACCCTTTCCCTGATAAAACAGATTAACTACATATTAGGTGCAAGATCTCAGTAGGAGATTCTTGCTTAAATAAAGCGATCGCTTGCTCGACTTCTCCTTGCCATATGCGTTTGCGAAGCAAGTCCGTAGGACTCAGCGGTATCCTTTAGGACAAAAACGTTTCTACTTGTCTCAGACGTTTTAATGAACCACCAACTTTAAATAAGTTTTCTTTCAGATGAAACCAATCTAGAATTTCATGTCGTTGTTGTATGGTGGCAATTCGACTAAAAAGATTCCACACTCCTGAATGACCATCTCCCAAACAGATTAGGGGATTAGTTAATACTTGAGAATTAATCCATGAGAATTAATCCATGCGGTTAACTCTTCCTTTCTTCGGAATGTTGCCCCATAATAGACTCCCGATAGACGCGCTGCTTGATAATCTCGCCATTCACATTTTTCTCCTAGGGTTTGAGTTCTCAACCTCACTTTGCCTCCATCAAGGCACACCTCATTTATGGCTATTGGGCTATCGGGAAAATCTAAAACTTGATTAATCAACCAAATCCCCAGCACAGCTATTAAAGCGATTGCATCAAACTTATTAGGCTAATTTGCTTTTGGTTGCCAAACTGCTGCTTTAATAATCACCCAGAGTAGAGATAAGTTGTAAATTGCCCAAGTAGAATTAATCACATAAGTACCAGGATTTTCCAAGTTACCTGTAACGAAACGATAAATACAATAAATAATGCCCAAGATAGTTAAAATAAATACAAATAATTGAGCTGTAACTAAATTTAAATATCTGCCTGCTTGACGCTGTTTTGGAGTTACTTGAAACTTAACATCTTTGCCACTAAAAATACTCCAGACGGCACGAATCATTAAAGGGAAGAGTGCGATCGCATATTGTTCAGAACGCCATAATTCACCAGCAGGAATGCCCCAAGTAGCAGCTAGAAAAGTAAGACGATTAAGAATAAAAGCGGGTAAGAAATGAACAACAAAATCGAAACTATAAGCACGTAGGGGAATGATACCTGTAAAGAAATAAATTAAGGGGCAAGCGATAAATATGACGATAAAAAATCCTGCAAAATAACTATACATCGTCTGGAAGTATTGCAGTCGTTGCCAAAAAGTTAAACCAGGCTTAGTTAAGGGATTTTCGCGGAGTAATACCTGAATTGTTCCTTGCGCCCACCGCAATCTTTGTTTGAGGGTTGAACTAAGATCGTCAGGGGCTAAACCGACAGATAATTCTTCATGATGGTAAACAGATTTCCATCCCGCAGCATGGAGACGCATGGCAGTATTCATATCTTCGGTAATGCTGTTGCTGGATACCCCACCTACTAAATCAAATTCATCAAGACGATTATTGTCTTGTTCGTATTCGTTAGAAAAATTTTGCAACCCTACACTAACTAAAGCCTCGCGACGCAGAATGGCATTAGTGCCTGTATAAAAAGCTGCCCCCATACCGTCTTTACCTTGTTGGATTGGGCCATAGAAAAGATGTGCCTGATGTCCGAAAGGATCGCCAGTCGGTAGGTTATAAAATGCCTGGGGAGTCTGGACAAAGGCAATTTGGTTGGCTTGATATTTACCTGTTTGGAGGTTGTATTGATAGAAATAGGGCAAAACTCGATGTAAGAATTTTGGCTTAGGAATATGATCTGCGTCTAGAGTGACGATAAATTCTCCTGTAGTTTCTCCTGAAAAGATGGCATAGTTGATATTGCCTGCTTTAGCATGATGGGCTTTCCCTTGGGGTTTCGGGCGAGCAATATAGCGACAGCGTGCCAGTTCGCTAAGAGCTAATTCTTTTTGATAGATTGTTTGTTCTAAAGCTTGTTGTTCTCGCTGGAGATAATCTTGAACGCGAGGGGTGGCGAGGTTTCCTCGGCATAACGGACTTCTATGGCGCGACACAGGTTCGCGCCCCAGTCCTCCCCAATCGCGTTGTTGAAGTTTTTTATCTTGGGGATTGAGTAAGGAGAATAATTGTCCTAAACTTTGAACATGACATGGTAAGTTAGGGCTTGTTTTGTCTTGAGGCTGATAAGTTTTAATAACTAACAAGCAATTACGCTCATCTGGTAGTTTGGTGTAGCTAAAATAATCGGCTAATTCTTCTAACAAAAATATTCCTCTACCGCTTTCTGCTTCAGGAGCTATATCTTTTGGTAGCTGATTTCTACGGGCTTCTAGGTCGAATTCTGCACCATGATCCCAGATTTTAAACACGATAGATTGACTGAGAATAGCTATTTCTAGATCGATCGCCGTATCTTCAGATAATTCTTGGTGAGCATGACTAACTACATTATCTAACGCTTCGCCGACAATGGTTTGTAATTCTAACCAAGTGCGATCGCTTATAGCATCTATCTTTAAAGCATCAAACCAAAATAAGACATCAGCTAAGGCTTCAGCTTTGCTTTCTACCTGTAATTTGGATGTCTGCAAATAATTATCGGTGGCAATAAGATCAGGAGTAAGGTTTTTGAGTTGTTGTAGACGGTTGACTAATTGCGATCGCTCTCGGTCGAGTTTAGCTGCTGACTGCTGTAGTAGAGGACTTTGTAAGTCGTGCAAACATAGTTTTTCTGCCATTGCCCGCATTTGAGGGGAATTACCATCATCCAAGATATAAATTTTAAGTTTATCTACAGGATAATTAATTGCTAGTGCTGCTTTTGCCGTTTCCTCTACCATATCCGCAGGTTCGTTGTAGCAGGTGATGAATATATCAACTGTGGGATATTCTGCTTCGGGAAACTTAGGAATTAAACAGTTAAAGGATCTGATTTTTCTTACTACTGGTTGCCATAAACCAATGAGAAACATGACTCCACCGAGATAGCTATAGACTTCTGCTAGCAATAGAGGAATCGATATCCATAAAGCGTCAAAATTAAGAGAATGACCAATACGCCACTGCAAATACCAAGCCCCAAATATGAGATTAATTACGGTTAAATACCGAAATAATAAAGTTCTGTCTTTTAAGCGAGACTGAATATTACCCGTAAACTTGAGTTCGTTAGTTGCGATCGCCATATAATTTAAGTAATAAGTAATAATTAATAGGTAAATAAGACTTAATTACGGATAATTAAGGGACAGTTTTGTCTTCGTTTATATAGAATGCTTTCGAGAATTACCGCGTTGGTATTAACGTTGAATACTTTATTAACTCCCAAACTTTTATCTTCGTAAATTCCTCCAGGGTAACCACGACTTTTAACCCCTGATTTATCTACAGCTTTTTTTAACAATTGAGTATAAGGATTGTCGAGAAATAGAGAACTTGCTGCAAAAGCTGCTTTAGTACTGAGGAATTTTAGTTTGGGAAAAGATTTACCGTTGCTGTTAGTGGCATTCCAGCGATGGCCATTGGCATAGACGCTATAGTATAAAAAATAGGGCGGACGATCTAAGGAATCTTCGTTAACTGCGGTGAGGATTCCCGTGCGCTTATATCTTTGTTCTTGGGCTTGGAGAAGTTTGGTAACTTGTTGTTTATCTGTTTCAGACCAACCTAGTTCTAATCCCCAGAGAAAATAAGGATCGTTGGTTAAATAGTTACCCGCATTGGAATTGGCATAGTTACGGCGATCGACTTTGAGAGTAGTGCCATCGACTTCTATTTCCTTAGTTGGCGGATTGTTTAGAGCATTATCTGCTTCAATTCCCCACAGTTGTAAACCATTAGCTGCATATTGTTCGTAACCCAGTCTTCCTTCCTGGAAATATTGTATTGTGCCGTCTGGTTCGGGAATACCACCCTGTAACCACCCATCTCGCGATAGTTTGTTTAAGTCCCAACCGTTGACAATTTTATCTATTCTGTTTTGATATTCTGGATAGTGGATTTTTAAAGTATGTAATGCGATGAGGAATCTAGCGGTATCTAAAGCCGACCAACCACTTTTGCCATTAGGATCGGGAGTGTTATCAAGCTGGCGCATCTCTCCTGTAGTGGTGCTATAAGCTTTGTTAGGTAAACCCGTAGCAGGAATAGGAAGAGTTTCTAAGGTAGAAAGAAGTTTAGTTATCTTGCTGTCAAATTCTTCTGCTGAAATAAGATCTAACTGTCTTGCACTATGAATACCTAAAATGGCACTGCCCTGATCCCAAAGAGTCGTCCAGGGATAATTTTCTACGGCATTAACTAGCCCTGTAGACTCATTCCAGTTAGCCTCAAAATATTCCCAAGCTTGTTTAGCTGCTGATAGATCGATTTCGATTTCTCTATTAAGTTTAGTCGAACAAGTTTTATTGACAGCATTCATATCGATTGGGGTTTTTGGTTCAATATCGATAGCCAGAGATTGTTCGGCAACAATCGCGCCTGGTAACTCCTGACTATCTTGAGACTTTTTTACAGGGATTACCTCCTGGGATTTTACGGGAGTAATTGTTGTCCAATAGGATTCTTGTTTATCCAGGTAAAGATCGATCTTTTGTGTGGCTACATCGGGTAAACCCTGTCCTTTTCCTTCAGCCACAGCTTGCCACCAAGGAGAATCCATTGCGGTATTGTTAACGGGGAGATTATTACTGGTTTCTGAATCGAAATCAAAAGAATCAAAGCTAGACCAATATATTCCCGTATCGTCTTCAACCAAATACAGTTGCGGTTCAGTGTCGTCGGGTAAACCGTTACCAGAAGTCTCATCGGCGATAGTTTTCCACCAGGGAGAGTCCGAATCTACGTTATCGGTCAATAAAGGTTGAAAATTGCGAAATTTGTAAAATAAAGATTGCAAGACAATCGCGTTAGTGCTGCTAGTAAAACCCAACGCTGGTTTACCGTTAGTTTCGTAGAATCCTTCGTAGTAACCCAGAGTAGGATTGTAAAGATCGATGACCGAACGCTGTAATTCCTGGGCATAATCATCTTCTGGAAATAGTGCACCATAGGCGAAGGCTGCTGCGACGCTGGCAACTCGATGTTTGTCTTTAATTTCTTCTGTACCAGAAAAAGTCGACCAAGGTTGGCCATCTCCAATAATCGTACTGTGAATCAGATAAGGTTCTTTTTGAATCAAGACTGTATTAGCTGCGGAAAATAAACCCTTGTCTCGATAGCGTTTAGCTTCAGCTTGCAGCATCGGATAGACGAGCGAGCGCATTTGGGGGTCGAAACCTAGTTCTAGTCCATAACGAATAAAAGGATCGGCGACTACATAGTTATGTTCGGGCTGTTTTCCTTGGCGTTTTCTTTGAGATAGTACTTCGATACCATTTACCGATTGAGTTTGGTATTCTCCGCCTACTGCCGATTTACCCGCATCAAAACCCCATAGCTGAAAACCCCTAGCAGCATATTCTTCATAACCCAGTTGGTTTACGGGATGCACTCTAGCCAAACGACGATTATACTCATCCTCTTCGACTACCGCACTATTTAACCTACCATTTCTAATTACCCGCAGATAAGACCAGTTTAAAAGTATTTCATCCACTGCATTTGTATATTGGGGATAGCAGCTTTTAAGGTTATGTAGTGCCAACAGCATTCTACCAACGTCCAAGCCAGACCAACCTGTTCCTTCTGGTGTGGGGTTGTTGCCATAGTCTACGGGTTCTAAAGAACGGATATCATAACCGCGATGGGGTAATTCTCCTGAAAAGAGATCGAGTCTTTGCAGGGTTGCGAGTAACTTACGGATACGCAGATCAAATTTCTTTAAGGGGACTAATTCCAATGCCGTCGCTGACTGTAGTGCAGCTAGATAATCCCCAATACCCCACAGGGTAGTGCCTTTCATATCACTGCGATCACTGACTAGCCCAGTTTCTGGTTGATAATTAGCTTCAAAATACTTCCAGGCTACCTTAGCATAGCGTTTTTCGGGTATAGTTAATTCGCCAGTTAATTCCGAACAAGTAGAAGGGCGAATTCTGCCCAGAGAAGGAAGAGGTGCAACCGCGACAAAATCAACGGGCTTCTTTTTAGGTGGAGGAGAATTTGATGCTGGTTGCACCTCTTCCTTCTCTGGGCAGAATTCGCCCTTCTACTTGTTCGGAATTAACTGGCGAATTAACTATACCCGAAAAACGCTATGCTAAG
>JASJDX010000254.1 GCA_030064975.1 Pleurocapsa sp. MO_192.B19 | reverse complement strand
GGATTAATTGCTCTAGCTCAATACTGGCTACAGAAAATATTGAGGGAAAAGCTAAATCTAGTAGCACCGATAACGCTATAAATTTACGTTTGATGTTAATTAAACTTTAAACCAAATCTTTTTGCAGCAAAGATTCCACTTCTGCGGGACTAGGTTGGGCAGCGATCGCACCAAATTTAGTCGTGGTTAATCCCCCAACAGCACAGGCATATCTAACAATTTCCTTGGCTACTTGAGGATTCTGCAATTTCCGAGTACCTTGCTGACACAATTGATGAATAAAACCAGCAAGAAAAGCATCTCCTGCTCCAGTAGTATCCTGCACCGATACCTTCATTGAGTTCATTGTTCCTTCATTGTCGGTCAAACAGTAGCTAACTTTGGCATCTCCATTACTGACTAAAACTCCTTCAACAGAGCCAAGACGATAAGAAATTGCTCCCGCATCGGCAGTGTTAAATAACCACTGGGCTTCTTCTGCTGCTAATTTGAGAAAATCTACATATTGCCAAAGCTCTTTAATTAACGACAGTGCTTCCTGTTCGTCTTGCCAAAACATTGGTCGCCAATTAACATCTAAAACTATCTTCAGATGATATTCTTCTGCTAGTTCTAGGGCGCGAAATACGGCTGCTCTGGTTTGAGGATAGGCTAGTTCTAAAGTCCCTAAAACTAAAAACTCAGCTTCTAAGAATAATTCTGGGGGTAGATCTTGGGCTTGAAGATAGGCATCGGCAAATTGATCTGCTTGATAATTTCCAAAACCAGCAAAAGTGCGATCGCCATCTACTGTTCGAGTTATATATACCTCCCTAGTGGGAGCTTGCTCGTTATATTGTACACCAGCAGTATTGACTCCAATCGATTTTAGCAGTTGAACCAGCTCATGACCTCGATCGTCTTTACCAACACAGCCAATAAAAGCTGAGGAAGTTCCCAGTTTTACTAAAGCACAGGCTACATTGGCTGGCGCGCCTCCTGGATAGGGAGTCCAAGATGTAACCTCTGATGCAGACTTCCCTAACTCGTTAGCAAGGCAATCAAATAATATTTCCCCTAAACAAATAACTCTAGCAGGGCGATAGGCGATCGCTTTAATATTCAACTTGCTTCCTCAATACGTACCAGTTTCCTTTACTAATTTTCAGGTTATCGTTTTCTGGAAACAAAAATATTTAGAAAGGTTTAAATTTCTTACTCGCTTCACTTTCATGTTTATTTAATAAAGCAACGTTTTGTAGCAAAATTTAAAGTTCACCACGAATTTCTTCCACCACTCCATCTCGCAAGACAACTTCTACATTTAGTTTTGTAACTAAATTATCGCCTTTTTCTAACCGAAAGAAACTTTCCATTTGTGCCTGAACTACTTCTTGATTTAGCTCTAATAGCTGGATTTGCTGTAGCTGCTGCAACAATTGATTTTTCTTTTGCAGCATTTCAGCTTTTTTTTGATTAACTTGTCCTTGAATATTCTCGGTTTGTTTTTTTACTTGTGGGCTAGAAGCATCTTGGGATTGTTTAGTAATCTCTTCAATAGTTCTTTTGCCCTGCATTTCTAGCTGCTGCATTTGCTGATCTAGCTGGGTAACTTGTTTTTGTAATTGTTGTGTCACTTCTTCTTTCCATTGAGCCGTAACAATAGCTTTAACAGTTACTGGACGTTTTAAAAGCAAACTAGCGTTAGTGTAATCCATGATCTCGGCTCCCTTGTTAATTTTGATTCTAATTGCAGGTAAAAGATTACAGGCTGTTTTCTAGTCTGACTAGATTATTTCCTGAACTTTTAATCTTTTCAGTTGTACCTCAAAAAAACTTATTTTAGAGGAAACTAAATTTGCTTTCCGTATCATAATTCTTAGTTGGCAAACATTTCGTCTATCAGACTTTGATATTTTTCTCTGATAACAGGACGCTTAATCTTAAAAGTCTGAGTCATAGTGCCGTCTTCTTGAGAAAAGGGTTTTATAATGAAGCGAAAGGTGCCAATGCGATCGTCTGCACGGTAGCCAGGACGATTTTTCACCTCTCGATTTAACTCATTACGGTATAAATCAGCGATCGCTTGCTCCTTGAGACTACTTTGGGCGACTTCTTCAGGAGAACTATCTTGGCTAGGTAGCTTGAGGTCTAATTTTTGTTCTGTGATCCACTGTTGTAGGGTTTCCAGGTTAGGCACAATTAACGCCCCTAAAGCTCGCTGATCCTGCCCGACTAACATTATCTGGTCAATATAAATACTACGTACACAAGCATCTTCAATGGGTTGGGGTTCAATGTTTTCTCCATTAGTTAAGACGATAGTATCTTTAGCTCGTCCTGTAAGCACTAAATCATTATAGGGAGTCAATAAACCTAAATCGCCACTGTCAAACCAACCTTCGGGGTCAATTGCTTTGGCCGTAGCTTCGGGGTTTTTATAATAGCCTTGCATTACCTGTGCGCCACGAATTAAAACTAATCCTCGTTGCCCTTGGGGAAGTTCTTGACGGGTTTGGGGATCGACAATTTTAATTTCTGTTTTTGGTAAAGGTCTTCCTGCCGATCCCCGAACATTATGTTGAGGAGTACGGGCGTTAGTGATCGGGGAGGTTTCTGTTAGTCCGTAGCCAACAAAGACATCAATGCCCACGGTTTCGTAAAAATTATCTAGATATTTAGCCAGAGAACCACCACCGCTACATACCGCTTTAATATTACCTACCCCATTGCGAATTTTACGATACACTAGTTTATCTGCTAAAGCATGGAGGGGATAAAGAGTTCCTGCTTTTAAATCCGCCAGCGATCGCTCCAGAGGAGAAGCATCAAAATGTTCTAAGCTAGTATTATCGGCAATTCGTTGTGCCATGATGTAGCTTTCTGACTGTTTGAGGAAAAACTTAACCAACTTTTGTTGCGATTGAGACTGTTCATTTAAAAGCTTTTGCACTCCATCGTAAAGAGATTCCCAGAGACGAGGAACACCAACCATGTAAATAGGTTGAAACTCTTTTAAATCTTGTTTGAAATAACGAATGTTGGTATAAATCTGTGTTCCACCATGGGCTAAGAAAAAATATTCGGCAGCTCGTTCATAGCAGTGCCAACTAGGGAGAATCGAAAGCAGCACATCCCCTGGTTGGGGCTGAAAGACGGTTTTAACGTAGTTTACTTGATGCAAGAGGTTGCCATGACTGAGCATTACCCCTTTGGGCTTACCCGTTGTACCAGAGGTATAGATTAAAGTCGCTAGGGTGTCTTTAGTTTGCTTTACAGGTTGCAGTGGATTATTTTTGCCCAATTCCATTAATTGCTGGAAATTAACGGTTTTAAGTGACTGTTCCTCGGGGGGAGTTTCATCACTCAAAAGAACAATCAGTTCAATGGGTAAATCCGCCAATTGGGGACTTAATTTAGCTAAGGTTTTTAAATTTTCAACTACTAGACTAGTGCTATCGCTATGTTCTAGGATATAAGCTAATTCCTGCCGCTCTGCTCCAGAAGAACGTACCACGTCTACTCCTCCCGCAGTGATAATTCCTTGGTCAGCAATAAACCAACGAGGACTATTATCGGCAAATAAAGCAACCTTATCTTGGGGCTTGATCCCTAAAGTTTGTAACCCAGCAGCAAACTGCTGAATTTGAGTATATAAATCTCGATAGCTAATAATTACTTCTGGTTTAGCATGAGGATCTTTTAAGGCTACAGTATCACCAAAATTTTCGGCGGCTATCTGCCAAACTTCTGGTAAAGATTCAAGATTGATATAGTCAAAAGCGATTGCTGGATCTGCTGTATTCATGATTATTTATCTATTTTTTATCTGTTTATTTTCCCCCAGAATAAACAAATGATAATCAGTTATTTCAAAATTATCAGTGTCAAGTAGGCAATTTAATATTTGCCATAAGATTTAATTAATAAATAATTACTGATTAATAATTATTAATTAACCGTATAAGTAATTTCCTCAACTTCTCCTGGTGCGCCTAAAATCTTTTGTTGTTCGTTGTTAAAATTAATTACTACTCCTCCTGCATTTCCTGCTCGAATTGTCACCTGTTCATCTCCAGTCCATTTACGTTGCGTACCTTTAGGGAGAGTACCCTCAAAAGCCAGTTTCCCATCTACCATAACTTTTAGCCAGCATCGTTCTTGAAGATTTATCCCTACAGTTACAGACTCGGAGTTATTTGATTGAGAAACAAATTGAGGAACAGATTCTGGCTGTTTAATTTGCGGAGTGACCTCAGATTTCGTCACCTCAGAATCTAGAATAGGTCTTTCTTCTGGTGTTTGATTAATAATCACAGGACGCTCTACCAGAGTTGTGATGCCTTTGACCGAAATAACTACTAGTAAAATATATAGCAAATAAAGATGGAGCGATCGCAGCTGAAAATTCAGCCAATATCGGCGATTGGCTTGAGGAACAACAGTAGTTTCAGCCACTTCATTATCTAAAGACTGCTGGATCACAAATTCTATTTCTGTTGCCCCAATCTCTTGAGCAAATTTAGCCACCAAAGCCCGAATATAAAATGGTTCTGGCAATTCTGCCATATTCCCTGATTCTATGGCTTCTAGTATACTTTTAGCAATATGTGTGCTAGCGGCTACCGTATCCAAAGAAATATTTTTGGCGGTACGAATCTGATTGAGTTTAAGACCAATTTCTTCAAGCTGTTGTTGTTGAGCAGAATTTAAATTATTTTTTGTCATAAACTGCGCCCCCAGGTTGTGCAGCTAATTTATAAAGATTTAATGTTAAAAGAATTTTTGAGCAAGTTAACTTCAGATTGCTTAAGATGTCTATATTCGCTTTGAGGAAGTTCCAATTTATTACAAGAATATAAAGTAATTGAACCGATCGCCGTACGATGTAATCTCAGTACCTCATAACCTAGTTTCGCCGCCACACGACGTATTTGTCGATTTCTGCCTTCGGTCAAAACTATTTCGATAGTTCTGGCTTGATGCGGCTGAACTAATCTAATCTTGGCGGGTAAAGTTTGTCTACCTTCCAAGATGATCCCTTTGCGCCACCAAGCCAAATCTTTTTTTGTTAGACGACGATCTAATTCCACCAGATAAGTTTTGGGCAGGTGATAACGGGGATGGGTTAAGCCAAGAGTCAATTCACCATCGTTAGTTAAAATTAAAGCACCACTAGAGGCAAAATCCAATCTACCAACAGGATGAATTCCTGTTCCTTGTCTAAGGTTTGCAGGTAATAAATCGATTACGGTAGAACGATGCTGAGGATCAGAACAAGTAGAAACTACTCCAGTCGGTTTATTCAAAAGCAAATAGATTAATTGAGGACGATTAGATACTTCAATTACTTTGCCATCTACGTGCAAAATATCCACGTTTAAATCAACTTTATCTCCTAAATTAGCTATTTGACCGTTGATCTGAACTTTTCTAGCTAAGATCATTTTTTCTGCTTTGCGTCGTGAAGCAATTCCCCACTGAGACAAAACTTTTTGGACTCGTTCAGTCATTGAGAGATTTTCCTCCCAGCAATGTAAATATTAAATGTAAATATTAATATTACAGAAAGGGGAAGTAATGTCCCAAAGTTACTGAGCTACTTATATATTGCCCAAAAAATGTCACAAAACATCAGTAAAGTATTAATTATTTAACTCTATGGAGCGAAAATCTATCTGGTGATTAATAAATTAATATCTACTGGCGTTAAATTGTATTTGCGATCGCTTGTTACACAAGTAGAAGATCTACAAGTAACTATTGTTGGTAAAAATCGCCAAATTCTCCAAGGCTATATTCCTCAAGTGCTTCTAAGTTGCGATCGCACTGTCTATCAAGGGCTTTTCTTACAACAAGTTAAAGTCAATGGCACCAATATTGGCTTTAATTTACCAGAGGTATTAAAAAAGAAACCTTTAAAACTTGTAGAACCAATTGTAGTAGACATTAAATTAGGGTTAAATGCGGCAGATTTACAAGCTTCTTTAAGTTCTCCTCTGTTACAAAGTGGTTTAGCCGATCTTTGGCAAATTATCTTGTCAGCAGAGAAAATTGATAGCACCCCCACAGAATTAGCTAATGTGACAGTTGAATGGCATACTATCGAGCTTGATGATGGTGAATTAAACCTCAAAGGAACTTATCAAAATGCTGGGGATCGAGTTGGGCAAATAAATCTATCTACAGGGGTAGGGTTAGCCAATAGTCATACTCTTTATTTATCTCCTCTCAAAATTCTTAGCCAATCAATTATTGTTGCCGATCTGGTTGAAGAATTAGAAATTGATTTGGGAACAGATGTCACTATTGAACAATTAGTGATTGAATCTGAACAAATGATCTGCTCTGGGAAAATAACCGTCAGATAACGTGAGTTCGGAATTCGGAGTTAGGAGTTAGGAGTTATGTTTTTCTTAACGAAACAATTAGGACTTGAGAGATCTAGAAATTAGAAAGTTGCGAAATATTTAAGCTTTCTTGGTGCGCCTACATGCGGCGAACTAAACGCCTTTGTCTAGCTGCGGAGACCGCAGCGGGGTCGTTTATCCTCGAATGGGGGCACCGCTTTTTTCGCTTCGTCGAACTCTTAGGAAACAAATTGTTTCTCTCAGACATAAAGAATTAAATTCGTTGGACGCTCACGTTCAGATAAGTAAAGAAGCAGCAAAATCTAAGGCTTGCTGTGGGGTAGATATTTTTGATTCAATCTGAGCTATTTGAATTTCTGTCAGCAATGTGCCAATTACAGGAGAGGGTTTGAGATTTAATTCGCGGATCAGATCTTTGCCTGTAATTAGTGATCGAGGATGGGCAATTTGATCGCTAGGATCGCCATAGCGTTCAATTAAGGGATTGATGATCTCTGAGGATACTCCTGTAGCAATCGCTCTAACTACTAATATAGGAAAAACATCTTTAGTTTCTAAAAACCAGAAATATTGTTCTCGCAAACTCATTTGTCTTGTCATCTTTTGCAGTTGCGGTAAATGCTTTACTGTTTTAGTTACTGCTTTGATTTGAGCGCGAGAGTATTTGAGTTGGGTTAACTGAGTCTCTGCTACGCTGGCTTCTAAAGCTACCAAGGTTGCTAACTTAGCTAAGATGGGCAATTCGGCTAGACTTAAACCTGAATCAAGACAAAACTTAATTCCATTCTCTACAGCCTCTAACTGCTCTATTTTTGCCCGATCAATACTAGGTAACCAAAACCTTAATAAACCGTCTTCTATGGCTGCTGCTAGCCATTTATTCCCCTGAGGTGCTGTAAAAATGTAATTCAATTCCGCTTGAACTCTTTCTGCGGCAATAGTTTTTAAAAGAAAAGCGCGATCGCTAATCGCTTTTCTCGTCTGGGATTCAATTATAAAATCTAGCTGTGCCGCCTGTCGATATGCTCTCAGCAGCCTTAAAGGATCGTCTTCCAAGTTGGCTGGGGAAACCATGCGTAAAATACCTTGTTCTAGATCTCCTAATCCCCCAAGAGGATCGACTAGTTGTTGTGAAGAAATGTTATAGGCGATCGCATTAATTGTAAAATCTCGTCTTTTAAGATCTGTTTCTAAACTTTCTCCTTCTTGCAGGGCTAAATCTAAAGTTCCTTGACAAAAGACTACCCTCGCAATTTCCCTCACCTCATCTAAGATGACAAAACCACCGTGATAGAGATTGGCAATTTCTCTGGCAGTTGCGATCGCTTTTTCTGGTAAAACAAAATCTAAATCTACAGGAATTTTATGGCGTTGTAATAAAGCATCGCGCACCGAGCCTCCAACTAAAGAGGCAGAGGTTGGCAAAAGGTTGAAATCGCAGGGAAAATTTACAGCAGCTAAATATAATTTTATTTGTTCTACAGCCATTTAAATTTATTTGAATTTATTTGAATTTATTTTTCCCATAAGTTGCCCTATGAGCTAGATTAACAATTAAAGCATGAAGCCCAGTTTGAACAATTTTGAACAATTATGTGTATTTGTATTAACTGCCACTATGTTGATCGCTGCCAAACTTACAATGCAGTGGAAACTCAGCACCAGCAACCCCATCTAACTGAAAACCCTACTTTTGAACCAATTGAACCCAGTATCAACGTTAATATCCGTACCGCAGGGGACAGTATTGAGATGGAATGGGATGTAGTAGGCTGTCAAAGCTTTGTAGCGGAAATGGGTAAATGGTCAAAACTACGTCCAGGGGAAGCTGTCCCAACTTAAATGAATACTGATTTTAATCTTGTAATAATTGACACTCTTGCCCAATTCACGTCAAGATAAGAAAGAACGTAAATCTTTGTTAAGACTTTGAATGTCGATTGAGCTATTTACTTTAGATAACTTACAAGAGATCTCTCGTCTCTACGGTTACTGGGCAGTGTTTGTCGGAATTGCTTTAGAGAATACAGGTATTCCTTTACCTGGAGAAACTATTGTGATAGTTGGTGGTTTTTTGGCTGGTAGTGGGGAATTAAATTACTGGTTAGTTTTGAGTAGCGCGATCGCTGGTGCAGTTTTAGGAGATAATTTTGGTTACTGGGTTGGCAGAGTTGGTGGCTGGAAGCTATTAGTTAAAATTGGACGTATTTTTCGCATCCAAGAGCAACAACTAGAGCAAGCAAAAGACCGTTACAGTCAGAATGCTCCTCAAGCCGTTTTTTGGGGTCGTTTTGTTACCATCTTAAGAATTTTTGCGGGACCTTTGGCTGGCATTACTCAAATGCCTTATAAACAGTTTTTACTCTGTAATTTTGGTGGTGCTGCTGTTTGGGCGACTACCATTGTTAGCTTATCTTTTTTTCTGGGTAAAGTTGTTTCTTTAGAGCAGATTGTTAGCTGGATTGCTCAGGTTGGAGTATTTGCCTTGATTTTGGTGATTGTGCTACTGTTGGCTCCGATTATTTGGGAATATAGGCAAAAAAAATTGCTATCAAAAGATTGATTGTGATCAATTCTTGAGGATGTCTGAAAAGTTATTTATGCAGCTAAACGTCTGAGCATAATCCGAATCATGGCAACTTGTATCATAGCTTCGGAAGTTTCAGGTAAAGAAGTTGCAGAATTCTGGACTTCTGAACTCCTGAACTCCTGAACTACTTACAAAACACAACAACTCTATAATAAGAAGATAAGCTAAAAGAGCGATCGCGAAAAAATAACTATGACAAAATGGCGTGTCGTACTAGAATAAGATCCCGAAACAGGTGATTGGGCTGCTTGGTGTCCAGAATTATCTGGATGCACCTGCTGAGGTGATACCAAAGAAGAAGCTTTAGAAAATATCGAAGAAGCAATAGAACTTTATTTGCAACCCGACTCAATAGAACTCCAACCTGGAGCGATTCTCAAAGAGATTACAGTGTCATGAAATCTCGCGAAGTTGAGGCTATTCTGAAACGTTACGGATTTGAACTTATCCCTCTTTTATGACTATAAGGTTTACAAAAGATTACATTTTTTTGTGATTCCTGTTCCTATTAAGGTTTATCGATTTTCCCCAATTTAGCGATTGGCTCTGCCACCGCCAGAAGGGCGATCGCTAAATTGGGAAAGCAAATAAATAATCAAAAAAAATTCACAAAATTAAATATAACAATGCTTTTAACTTGACAATGTTAAATTAACTTTCGTCATCTGACGCGATTGCGCTCCGCGCAGCAGCGAAGCTGATCGCTAATAGCCCACCTTCGGTGAATGCTAATTTGCTAGTAAAAGGCTCCCGCTCCTATCCTACTCAGAGGTTGAGATGGAGAAAGATAACTGATGAGTGGGAACCAGACAAAACAGAGGCGAGAAATCTTAAACCCGCAAAGATGGGGATTACCAAGCAGTGCGATTGAAAAGTTAGGGGCAGGACTCAGAACAATCTGGGAGCGGTTCCGCCCCTGCTTCAAAACCCAAACCCGTGATGGCAGTGAATATGCCTGGTTCTATCTACGAGGTCTGTTGACCCCAGACAGTGAGCGTAATTACGCGCTTTATAGCCCGACGAGTGACTGACCCCAGTGATGATGGTCAGAACCTACAACAGTTTATGTCAGACTCTCCTTGGTCTGGGTCGGCAGTCTTCAAGCAAATTCAGACAGAAATCAAGGAACGTCGGGAGCTTCAAGAGGGGATGTTGACTTTAGATGAAAGTGGAGATGAGGGAGCTGGAGCCTTGATGTGCAGGAGCTGCCCGTCAATATTTAGGACGATTGGGCAAAGTAGAAATGGGGCAAGTGGCAGTGGCATTGGGTTACTATGCTGGTGAGAGCTGGACAATGGTTGATGCGGAACTCTATCTGCCTGAGTCTTGGTTTGATAAAGATTTAGCCAAATGGAGTCGCCAGTTGCATATTCCTGACCAGAGAAGCTTTCTGACAAAACAACAACGAACGAACCAAGATGCTAAGAGCGAAGCTGGTTGGGATGAACTGGTAGCTCGTAAATACCGTGCCTGGATTCATCATACTGCCTTGGATGCTTTAGCTTTGTGGTTTGTAGCTCAAACGAAGTTAGACTGGCGCGCGGCTTATCCTCGTGACCCCGCTTTGATTGAACAGCTTGAAGTGGTTGTTCTGCCTGCCCTCTCGATGGCTAATGTGCGTGAACTGCTCAAGGCAGTTTTACCTCTCAAGCAATTGTCTCCATCCGAGGCTACTCGTTTAGGAATGAGGATTAAATAAAGTCCAAAACTTTTTTTAACAACTCACATGATAGCTAGCTTAAGAAATTTAACTTGTGTAGATAATAAAATCTTCATTCCTTAGGAACTTACAATAAATAAATGCTTCCAAAATATAGTGGAAATATTAGATAAGTAGGATAAAAGTGGACTGTTTTTTTATTCTAAATAAGTTGAGAACCTTTGATACACTCATCGGTTTCTTCCAATGTTCTACCTTTAGTCCACCACTCATATTGATATAACTGATATAGCTGTTCTATCTGTTGATCATCTAATTCGTAAATCACTTCCATTATTTCTATTATTAAAGACTCTTTATTCTAAATTTCAGTAACAATTCCTCATTAAAAAGATAGTAAGAACACTGCGTAAATTAACTTTTGTAACCAGAGTTGTTAAGCAGTATTTCAAGTTTAGTTAAATAGGGCGATCGCTTGAAAATAAGACAAGACTACATGATAGTATCCATTTCAGTCGGACATCAGTAAGGGATATGCTCCTAGATGAGTCACTTTTGTCCTCAACATCAAAAAAGATTGATTTATTAAAGACATAGGAGAAAAACTTTGGGATTAAGGGTAGCTGTTGTAGGTTCTGGACCAGCGGGTTCATCCGCCGCAGAAGTTTTAGCCAAAGCAGGTATTGAAACTTATTTATTTGAGCGCAAACTAGATAACGCCAAACCTTGTGGTGGCGCAATTCCTCTCTGCATGGTTGATGAGTTTGACTTACCACAAAAAATTATCGATCGGCAAGTCAGAAAAATGAAGATGATTTCGCCATCAAATATAGAAGTTAATATCGGTCAAACACTTAAAAGAGGCGAATACATCGGTATGTGTCGTCGAGAAGTCCTAGATGGCTTTTTACGTAATCGTGCTGCCCAATTGGGTGCTAACTTAATCAACGGTACTGTGTATCAGCTAGATATACCCGATAGTGATAACGATCCCTATACTCTCCACTATGCCGATCATTCTGGTGGTGCTGTTAAAGGGGAAATGAAAACCCTCAAGGTGGATCTAGTAATTGGTGCAGATGGTGCTAATTCTAGAATTGCCAAGGCTATTGATGCTGGTGATTATAATTATGCGATCGCTTTCCAAGAGCGTATTCGCTTGCCAGAAGATAAAATGGCATACTATGAAGATCTAGCCGAAATGTATGTCGGCAACGACGTTTCCACAGATTTCTATGCTTGGGTGTTCCCCAAATACGACCACGTAGCAGTCGGTACAGGAACAATGAAAGTTAACCAAGCCGATATTAAGAAATTACAAGCGGGTATTCGTAAGCGCGCTGCTAAAAGACTAGAAGGTGGCAAAATTATCAAAGTCGAAGCGCACCCAATTCCCGAACATCCCCGTCCACGTCCTATTCGTGGCAGAGTTGCTCTAGTAGGAGATGCTTTGGGTACTGTAACTAAGTCCTCTGGTGAAGGTATCTACTTTGCGGCTAAATCTGGTCGTATGTGTGCTGAAATGATCGTTGAACGTTCTCAGAATGGACAAAAAGTTCCCACAGAGAAAGACCTCAAAGACTTCATGAAGCTTTGGAACAAAGAATACGGCGCAACTTATCTTGTATTAGATATTTTACAAAAAGTTTTCTACCGCAGTGATGCCACTCGTGAAGCATTTGTGGAAATGTGCGCCGATATCGACGTACAAAAAATGACTTTTGACAGCTATCTCTACAAAACTGTAGTTCCTGCTAATCCTCTAACTCAAATGAAGATTACTGCTAAAACTATTGGTAGTTTACTTAGAGGCAATGCTTTAGCACCCTAATGTCACTTTGGGTAAGTAGCCCTTCGGGTATGTCCTTCGGACACGCTTCGCGAACGACAGTTGGCGACGCGGTTGCGAAGCAAGTCCAAAGGACTCAGCTAGTCCTTTAGGGCTTATGCCGGGGAACCCGTCCACCGCAACTGTCTCACAAATAGCAAGTAAAGTTTGTTCAACGGCAATAATTGAGTAATTATTGCCGTTGACATCTTAATGAATACTTAAATTGCAAAATAAAACTACTATTATTCTAGAATAAGCATATTGAAGCAAAATTTACTAGATATTGTTGATAGTAAGGTGTGTCTGGCAGAAATTATTATCGTCCTTTCTGTTGCTTCAGATCTTGGGATGGGGCAACCAATGGGATGGGGATCTCGTGGCTGCCTTTTAGCGGTCAATTTTGCTCAAACTCTTGGAATCAGTCAAAGGGAATTAAGAGATGTTTTTTATCTATCTCTGCTGCATTATATTGGCTGTACTACAGATACTCATCGAGTAACAGAGTTTTTTGGTAACGATCTCAACGTAATGCGTTACTTTGCTTTGCAGCACATGGGAGATTTACCATCTAGTTCACAATTGCCGAATCCACCTAATACAATTAAAAATCCTATTTCTGGATGGGAGAAAGATTCGAGCATTGAACGTTGTGAAGCAGCGATAAAGCTAGCCCAATGGTGTGGTTTTTGGTCGGAAATCCAAGTTGGTTTATGGCAGCTGTTTGAACGTTGGGATGGACAAGGACTTCCTCATGGCTTAATTGGAGAAGAAATTTCTTTACCTGTACGAATTATCCAGATTGCTCAAGATGCCGAGACTTTTAACCGTCTTGGTGGAGTAGAAATGGCTGTAGAAGTAGTCAAACAAAGGGCAAATACGGGTTACGATCCTCAACTGGCTACTGCTTTTTGTTCTAATGCACCAGCATTGTTTCAGTCACTATCAGATGTAACTGTTCAAACCATATTAGAAGCAGAACCTTTTCCCGCTCAAATATTAGTTGGCGATCAATTAGAAGGAGTTTTAGAGGCGATCGCTGATTTTGTCGATCTCAAGTCACCATACACAGTAGGACATTCTCGCGGTGTTGCTAGAATTGCCAATCTGACTGCTAGGCAGCTTGGACTAGAAGCTGAAGTGAGAAAGGTAGTGCGTCTAACTGCTTTAATTCAAGATTTGGGTAGAATTGGCGTGGTTAATAGTATCTGGGATAAGCCTGGTTCTCTAACTGACAATGAATGGGAACAGGTGCGTTTGCATACCTACTATACCGAACAAATTTTAGCTAAATCCAAAGTATTACAATCGTTGGGAGCTTTGGCAGTTTTGCATCACGAACGACTAGATGGATCTGGTTATTATCGTTCTTTACCTGCTTCCATGTTGCCGATTACTTCTCGTATTTTGGCTGTAGCTGATGCCTATCAGGGGATGAGCGAACCACGACCTTATCGCCCTTCTTTAAAGCCTGAAAAAATAGCCGAGGTTTTACAACAGGAGGCTGAAAGGGGACGTTTAGATTCCGAAGTGGTCAATGCTACTTTAAAATCTACAGAACATCAACTTAAATCTCAAAAACCCAAATGGGCAGGTGGTTTAAGCCAAAGAGAAGTAGAGGT
>JASJDX010000253.1 GCA_030064975.1 Pleurocapsa sp. MO_192.B19 | reverse complement strand
GTTTGTCGGTCAGGACAGGAGCGACCTTATTTGGCTCAAATGTTTGCACAGACTAGCTTAGAGTGATGCCACTTATTTGCGTCGCTCCTTTATCTTGCCGACAATACAAAAACGATTATCCCAAGCAAAACACATCAGCAATTTATTATCAATTTGCAGCATTATGCCAGCGTCAACAAGATTGGAAAATTCTTTATCTACATTTTTAGCTTCCTCGCTTTTAGGATGGCAAACAACTTCATCATGTCCTCCAGTAGACTTACGCATCATGTCGGCTAAAACTCGATCTATCCCAGTTTCAATCTCAAAATCTCCAAGTGCTTCGGCTTCGCTATTGTAAAGTACATGGTCAGTAAAATAAAGTATTGTTCGGAGAATATATAAACGATCGATCGCTTTTCCGTGAAACAGCAATTTATCATATTCTTTCGGCTGAAATGCTGAATCAATGTATTCAAATTTTACTCTTATTATTTCATCAAACTTATTTTGTGAAGCAGCGATCAAATCTTCAGGAAAAGCAATAATATGAAAATTTTGATAGTTAAAAATAACTTGGCAATGTCCGTCGGAATAAATGTATTTAGGTGTTTGACATTTCAAAAATTTAAATAAGGTGATTGTATCTTCTTTATAAAGGAGAGTCTTCATCAATTAAAGTGATTGCCCAAACTAAAAATAAGACCGAATCCAAATAATAATCTAAAGTGAAGCAAAATCGACTTTTGAGCGATCGCCTTTACCTCAATTAATTTCAGAGTGGATTTTGATAAAATGTACGGAATTACCGTACATCATTTAAAAAATAACCAAGATGGATAGTATTAGCGTCAATCAATTTAGGGAAAAATTAAAGCACTGTGTCGAACGAGTTATTCACGAGCATCAGCCTTTAAAAGTAACTCGGCGCAATGGTGAAGATTTTGTAGTTATTAGTGCAGAAGATTGGGAAAGAGAACGAGAAACCCTATATGTTTTACAAAATCAAAGTTTAATGCAGCAAATCGCCGAGTCTCAATCAACTCATGAAGCGGGTAAAGGATATAAACCTAGTGATGAAGAGTTAGATGAGATCGTTAGTATTTGAGGGTAAGACTTGGCAGGTATACGAAGAGCTTAGAAAAAAAGACCGCAAACTTCATCAAAATCTTTGCAAAATACTCAAAGAAATGCTTCGAGGAGATCCTGCGATTGGATTGGGAAAGCCAGAGCCATTAAAACATAATTTATCTGGTTTTTGGTCGAGAAGATTATCACAGAAAGATCGTCTTATCTATAAGTTTGATGATCGCTATATCTATATATTTGCAATAGGTGGTCATTACGAGCAATTGTAAAACTGAGTTATATCTGTGAAGCAAAACCGACTTTTCGAGCGATCGCGCTGGCGACTGGCTAGCTGGTATGCATCAATTCTGAGTATAGTTTTATTTGTCTATGCTTTGGGATTCTATGAAGCAGTTGCCCACGCCCATCGCATTACTATTAACCAAGAATTAAAATCGGTAGCGGGAACTCTCCACGACAGTCTATTACCAGTTCTCGAAAAGCGAGGAAAAATAGAACCTGAAGTCAAAGAGTTATTACCAAATACCTGCCTTGTGGAAACAGATTGCTACGATCACGATCGCTTTCAATCGTTGCGATAATGAACAAAGTTTACATCATTTTTTAACCAAATCACCTTGGTCAGCAAAAGAGTTAAGAAAAAGAAGATTAGAAATTATTTTAAATATTTTACAGGGTCGCTCTATTATTTTGATAATAGACGAAACGGGGGATAAGAAGAAAGGTAAAAGTACCGATTATGTCAAGGGACAATATATAGGAAACATTGGCAAAATAGAAAGTGGTATAGTTGCCGTTACAGCTTATGGTTATTTAGAGGGAATAACTTTTCCTTTAATTTTTGAAGTTTTTAAGCCAAAAGGAACACTTAAAGAGTTAGATAGCTACAAAACTAAACCTGAAATTGCTGGAGAAATGATTGAAGAATTACAAGCATTTGGGTTTAAATTTGAATTAGTTCTAGCTGATAGTCTCTATGGTGAAAGTGATGTTAATTTTGTTAGCGTTTTACATAAATTTAAATTAAATTATCTTCTAGCAATCCGCAGTAATCAAGGAGTTTGGCTACCTCAAGGACAGAATGTTCGCCGAAATAAATGGAGAAAATTTAAGAGGATTTTTAGTGACAATCGAACAGAAACTAGATACATTAGAGAAATTATTTTCGGCATAATCGTCAACAACAGTTCTGGCAAATTACTACTGATCTTGAAACTTTATCTGATAATACAACCTGGTATGTGATGACTTATATTCCAGGAGTTAAATATAAGGAAATTGGTAATCTTTTTGGGATAAGAACATGGGTTGAATATGGATTAAAGCAAAGCAAAAATGAGTTGGGATGGGCAGATTTTCGCGTAACTAATTATTCTCAAATACAGAAGTGGTGGGAGATAGTAATGAGTGCTTACTTAATCCCTCTTTTATGACTTTGAGGTCAAACGTTAATTTTTCGTGGGCTGAATCAACGCATCCTCGTTAAAAATCCCCTTAGTTATAAAAGAGGGTCCCGAAGGAGACTTGATAAAGATTCTCTCAAAGCACCACACTAGACCCAGAAAAGCCCCCATCACAAAGCTGACTTTTCACGGTATCTTTGCTCTTCAAAGCGATTGCGCGGAGCGCACCAGCGAAGCTGATCGCTAGATTTACCCATCCCCCAAGCCTGATTTTGTCGTTACCTGTTGTCATTAAGTCAAAATTATTGATAATCAAGCTTGGGCTGAAACCCTTATTTAATCAGTCTTTCAGAGAAGCCGTGAAAAGTCAGCAAAAGATGCCGTGAAAAGTCAGATCGATAATTGCCTGTTCGATTTCCGCCCCGACATAGCCTTCAGACTGTCTGGCTAACTGTGCCGTATCAAAGTCTTGGGGCAACCGATTTCGTTTTTTGAGGTGAACGGTAAAGATCTCCTGTCGCTCGGCTGCGGTGGGTAAATCGAGGAAGAAAATCTCATCAAAGCGTCCTTTTCGCAGTAATTCTGGAGGCAAACTGGAAATATCATTAGCCGTAGCTACCACAAAACAGGGTGCTGTCTTCTCCTGCATCCAAGTGAGAATCGTCCCAAATACCCGCTTGCTCACCCCACCATCACTCCCACCAAAAGCAAAAGCCTTTTCTATCTCATCAATCCAGAGAATACAGGGAGCGACGGTTTCGGCTAGCTGTAAAGCCTTTTGGGTTCTTTCTTCCGATTCCCCTACCAAAGAGCCAAACAACGAACCCACATCCAATCGTAATAGGGGTAACTGCCACAAGCCCCCAATCATCTTGGCAGTGAGACTTTTACCCGTACCAGGAATACCAATCAGGGCAATACCTTTGGGGGCTGGTAAACCGTAGTCACGAGCTTCCTGGGAAAAAGCCCGCTCCCGCAACCGCAACCATTCTTTTAACACTCCTAAACCACCTACATCTGCTGGGGTTTCCTGGACTGCATAAAATTCTAACGCCTGGCTCTCGCGAATAATTTGTTTCTTCTCTTCCGTAACCAAATTAATATCGCGGTCATCCAATCTGCCATTACTGACGATCGCCTTAGCAAATACTCTTTGTGCCTGGGCAGAAGTTAAACCTAATGCTGCCTGTACCAGTTTTTCTCTACCTAACTTAGTTAAGTTAACCCGCACTCCTGGGGTTTGAGTCAATCTTTGCAGTACGGTTTCTAGCTCTTCATTTTTAGGTAAAGGATATTCCAAAATAACCGCTTCATCCTTTAACTCTAAGGGAATCTTCCCTGAAGGGGCAGTAATCAGAATCGACTTCTTACTAAACTTGAGACGCTGAGACACGCTGCGGAGTTTGCGTTTAAACTGGGAATTGCTCCAACAATCATGAAAGTCTTTGAGAACGAATAAACCATCGCCATCGGCTTTATCCACCTGTTCCAATGCCGAGAGAGGATCGCGGGCAGAAGGAATCGAACCCGACCAATTTACAATTGCCTGAAAGCCATCAGCAACATCCCAACTCAAACAAGAAAGTTTGGCGCGATCGCATACTTGTTTAATACTCTGTAAAGCCCGCTCTTCTTCTGGCGTAACTAATACCATCAAGGTAAAACGCGATCGCAGATAAATATCTAATTCCTGTTCAAACGCCATGCTTTACTCCCAATGAGATTCGATCGTATCGGTGTTTACCCGAATATAACTACTCATTCACAGGAACGTAAATTCGGAAAATTGCGGAAATACAAAGAAACGTCACAACAATATTCTGTCGATCTTTGCAATTGATTTAATTGCTGAAAAATCTTACAGGGACAAAATTAAACTCTGTTTTGTTTCAACTATTTAGAAATTAATTCCGTTAACTCTTCCAAAGTACAATCGCCAAAACCTTCAACACTTAATTTGTTGATACCATCAATTAGTCTGCCTAAAGCTTCTCCGCCTATTTCTGGTAATACATCTTGAGTCTTGATTCGCGAAATACTTGTAGGGTGAGCATTCAATTCATCTGCTAAAGCTTTATTAGTAATGCGTCTGCGAGCCATTACCTCTCTGAGCTTCCATCTAACAACGCTTTTTTTCTGTGAATTGGATACTGCCATGCGTATCTATTAGTCGATTCTCAACCTTATTTTACCTACCAAGAATAGCAAATTGTGCTGTCTACATAGCATTGAAACTGTTAGTAATATTTTGTATAGATTTATAGTCTATGATTATAGCTTTGTGAGCTATTATAGGGATATAAGAGAAAGGCGATCGCGCCTGCCAGCATGATTGCGCCTTCTCTTACAAACCCAATTAAATAAAAGGTCTTACTACTATGATTGCACATGATTCTAATGCAACTCAAATTTGTGCTGACCAGTTGACTGAAGGTGACATTATTCGTCACTTTACAGGAGATGTTTGGCAAGTCATCTCCGAACCAGAGTATGTTTCAACTGGCATCAGTTTTGAAGTGCTTTGTTTGGATGTCGAGATACCACCCAACACTCAACAAGTTGTATTTGCTCCTGCGTGGCGGTTTGAGTTGTTAGATTATCAGCCTATTTTAACCTTATAAAACCAAAAAAGCGATCGCTCATCCAAAGAGAGCGATCGCTTTTCTTATTAAAGAATTTTTGAAACATAGTATTTATCATTCATTCAAATGGATGTTGAAGCATATAGCGTCGAAGAATTATGGAGTCCTAAACCATGTCAATTACCCATACGCAGCCGTCTTAATCATTTAGAACCGATGGCAATAAATACTCCATTTGTAGAAAGTCTGACGAGTTATATAACAAGACTGGCAGAGAGCCATTCGGTTCTGGTAAGTACTCTGATGACTAGAGAAATCGCACCAATATTGACAAACGACAATACAGAATATGGTTCAAAAAGAGGTCTTAATTCATTGTTTAATTGCGGTGCTGCAATCAACAGCACGGGGGAAATAGTCAAACTTTTCTTGGATTCTTTAACTCAGCTAACACTAAATAACAATTTATCGGCTTTGACCTTGCTATCTTTAAAAGGGTGCTTCTCGGATAGAGAACTATTGAGCAGATCAAAAACATGGTGTCCTGATTGCTATCAAGATTGGAAAAAATCGAAGAAAGTTATTTACGAGCCTTTATTGTGGACGTTTAAATCTGTAGAAGTTTGTCCGATTCACAAACAATCTTTACAAACCGTATGCCCTAGTTGCGATCGCAAAATACCTTGGTTTACTTCTAAATCTAGAGTTGGATATTGTTGCTATTGTCAACAATGGCTTGGAAGTCTGAGTAAAACTGAAAGAGATTCAAATTTAGCAATAGCTAAAGAAGATTTAGCTCAATCCATTTGGATAGCAAATGCTCTAGGAGAATTAGTAGCAAGTTCTGAAAAACTCAATCGAAACAACAATCGCGATCGCATTCCTCTATCTATTCGTGAAATTGTCAATCTTACTCAGAAAGGTAATATAGCTGCTTTTGCTAGAGCTTTTAACTTACCAAAAAATACAGTTTGGATGTGGTGCAAAGGTAAAAGTGTGCCTCAGCTTAAACATATATTGAGTGTTTGTTACGCTCTAGATATTTCTTTATTAGATTTTTTGGTTCAGAATGATTTTGAGAAACTGCAAATAGATAGCCAAAAATTACCCCGTAAAATTTCAAGCAAAAGAATATCGCCTCAGAATTTCGATCTTCTAGAAATAGAAAAATTTCTCCAGTCTGTTTTACAAGATCGAGAGAGTACGCCAACTACTATGAAAGAGATTGCCAAAGAATTAGCTATTGACCAAAGGACTTTATCGAAACACTTTCCCGAATTATGCCAAGCTATCTCCGCTAAATATCGAAATTACCAAGCTAAAATCAGGAAAAAGAAAATAGACAAAAGCTGCCGAGAAGTAAAACAAGCCGTGTTTACTTTGGTTCGTAAAGGCGAATATCCTAGCGAAGCTCGTGTTTCGCAGTTAATTTCACAACCTGGCAACTTCAGATATAAGCAAGTTAGAATGGCTCTCAAGGAAGCAAGATCGGAAAATTAGTTTTTAAAGCATTACTTTGCCGTTAGCTTTTTAAAGCATAACCTTGCCACAATGGCAAACTCAAACTTTAAATTACACAAACAAGCCGTTGCTCTTTTGATCTTTAGATGGAGCATAGCGGATTTGAACCGCTGACTTTTTGCATGCCATGCAAACACTCTACCAGCTGAGTTAATGCCCCAATACCAATACTTCTACTTCAATAATAGCACCACAACACAACGACAAAAGTTTATTATGGTCTATTTAGCTAAGACGACTCAAACAATTGCCGATAATAAAGTAAACCACTAACATAGCAGCAGCAGCAGCGGCAACTAATGTCCCAGCAAACATCAGAGAGAATTCTTGCCGATCCAAAGCAGATTGCATTAAATGCAGTGACCACGCCACCAAGGCAACATCAAATATGAGAATCGGAATCAGCATTTTTTACGAAATGTAAATTTTCATCTATTCTAATACACAATTTTTAGCTTAGGGGAAAGATTTTTAATAATTTAAGCTTTATTAAAGATCATTAGTTAGGTGATTCTTACAGGGACTTTACGCTCTTGGAGATAGGTCTTAATTTCTTGAACACTTAATTGCCCAAAATGCAGTAAGGAAGCCAAAAGAGCAGCTTCGGCTTTTCCTTGGTCTAGAGCTTCATAAATGTGCTGACAGTTACCCGCACCACCAGAAGCAATGACAGGAATTTCTACCTGTTCAGCAATAGTACGGGTTAGCTCTAAGTCATAACCTGCCTGTGTTCCATCGGCATCCATGCTGGTTACTAATAATTCTCCTGCACCTCTAGTTGCCATTTCTTTGGCCCAGGCGATCGCATCTAAACCAGTATTTTTTCTACCACCACGAACATAAACATCCCAGCCAGGGTTATTGGTATCATTACGTCGGCGAGCATCGATCGCCACTACAATACACTGTTTGCCAAAGCGGTCGCTAGCACGATTAATTAAGTCTGGATCGCGAACTGCTGCGGAATTGATACTCACTTTATCAGCTCCAGCTCGTAACAAAATTTTAATATTCTCTAAGGATTGAATACCTCCACCAACAGTTAGGGGAATAAAAACTTGTTCTGCTGTACGATAAACCACATCGACAATTGTGCCTCTATCTTCGTGAGTAGCAGTAATATCGAGGAAAACTAGTTCATCAGCCCCTGCATCGTTATAAACTTTGGCTAATTCTACAGGATCTCCAGCATCTTGGAGATCGACAAAATTGACACCTTTAACTACTCGTCCTGCATTGACATCCAGACAAGGTAATATTCGTTTGGCAAGCATAGTCAGTTTTTCTTTTTAGTCAGATAAATATTTTTTTGTCCACTTCTTCCACTTCCTAATCAAAGATTATTGGAAGAAATGCCAGAAGTCTACTGTAGCTGTTTTTGCCAACCCTACGGTATTTACTATCAAAAAACAAATTTCGTTCTCACGATAGATTGAAGATTTTAGGCAAATATAGTTACATAAGTGTATATATAATAAGCATTAAATTTTTAGATAATACTTTGTAAGCTGGCATTCATCTAGCAATTTTAGTAATGTTTTGGTACCTCATATACAACTGCTGTTTTAAATAAATTTGGTGATCGATGAGTGTCAATCAGAACTTGATTAATATCCTGATAATTGATGATTCTGTCGTAGACAGAGAAGTTTATCGTCGCTATTTAAGTCAGCAAGCTACGGTTAATTACAAAATAGTAGAGGCAGAATGTGGTGAAGATGGTTTAAAAATAATAGAAAATTTTCAGCCAGATTTAATTCTATTAGACTATTTACTGCCAGATTTTAACGGTTTAGAGTTTATTGCAGAACTAAAAGCTCAAACAAACAAGATTCCGCCTATTATTATGCTGACGGGTCAGGGAAATGAGGTGGTGGCAGTTAAAGCAATGAAAAGCGGAGTCAAAGATTATTTGGTCAAAGGTAAGTTGACTTCTGATAGCCTGGTTATTTCAGTTAAAAATGTCTTACAGCAACATCATCTACAATCTCTGCTAACTAAAAATAAACAACAACAACAGTTAATTGCCGAAACTGCTTTAAGGATTCGTCAATCCCTAGATTTATCAGCAATTCTCAATACTGCTGTCAAAGAAGTACGGTTATTGCTTAATTGCGATCGCGTGGTGGTTTATCGTTTTGCAGCGGATATGAGTGGTGATGTTGTTGCCGAGTCGGTCAAATCGGCTTGGAAAAAGTCGTTAGGAGAAAAAGTAATCGATACCTGCTTTCAAAGTAAAGGTACGGCTAGATATAAACGAGGAGAGACTTGGGCGGTTGATAATATTTACCAATCTAAACTTTCTGATTGTCACATCAAACTACTAGAAAAATTTCAAGTCAAAGCTAATGCAGTTGTTCCTATTTTACTTGCTTCGTCGTCTCTAGAATCCAATTCTTCTGGTCTTTGGGGGTTATTGATTGCTCATCAATGTAACCAAATTCGCCATTGGGAAGATGATGATATTGAACTACTAGATAAATTGGCAGTCCACTTAGCGATCGCAATTCAACAGGCAGAATTATTGGGTAACCTGAAAAGTGAATTAGATACGAGGCAGAAGTTAGAGGCAGAATTAGAACGATTAGTCAGAGTATTAGAAACATCGGAAGACTATATTGAATTAGCTGATGCCCAAGGGCGGGTTAT
The DNA here is from genome assembly GCA_030064975.1 of Pleurocapsa sp. MO_192.B19. GTDB lineage: Bacteria > Cyanobacteriota > Cyanobacteriia > Cyanobacteriales > Xenococcaceae > Waterburya. The sequence goes on along the minus strand of JASJDX010000253.1, from coordinate 4,595 downwards.
CTGGAGTAATCCTCGAATGAAACAGATAGTTGGTATGAGCAATGATGTCGATGTTACTAAATTATTTATTGCAGACCATCATCCAGTTTGGGCATTAAATGTGATCAAAGAAATAGGAGTTCCCACTGCTATTAATAAAGGTAGTTGGTTAGGTGAAACCGCGCTTTTAACTAAGGATGATCGAGAAATACCTGTTTCCCAATTAATTCTGGCTCATAAATCCCCTGAAGGGAAAGTTGAGTATATCTCTACGGTAATGCGAGACTTAACCAACCAAAAGCAAACCGAAAAATCTCTAAAAGAAAGAGCTGAAGAGTTAGAGTGGCTTAACCAGGAATTAATTAAGACGACATCCCTACTTACAAAACGCAACCAAGAATTAGACCGCTTTGCCTACGTTACTTCCCACGATCTCAAAGCCCCCTTGCGAGCGATCGCTAATTTAGCTACTTGGTTAGGAGAAGATTTAGAGGATGAGATACCAGAAGAAAATCAACATCAACTCCAATTGATGCAGTCTCGCGTTCGACGAATGGAGGGCTTAATTCAAGGACTATTAGAATATTCCCGTGTGGGACGTAAAGGTAGTTCGGAAACAATTGTTAACGTCGCTGATTTGCTCAATGAGGTGATTGATTCTTTGTCTCCGCCTCCTGGATTTGCGATCGCCATTGCTCCCAATATGCCTGTCTTCAAAACCGATCCCCTTCAACTAGAACAAGTCTTTACTAATTTGATTAGTAATGCAATTAAATATCATCATCAGGATTCAGGTAAAATTGAAATATCATTTAAAGACCAAGGTGAATTTTACGAATTTGCTGTCGCCGATGATGGTATGGGTATAGAACCCCAATATCATGAAAGAATTTTTACTATTTTCCAAACTTTGCAACCAAGGGATACTATTGAAAGTACTGGTATTGGTTTATCAATAGTCAAAAAACTTTTAGAAGAGCGTGGTGATTCTATTCGAGTAGAATCTCAACTGGGTAAAGGAGCAACTTTTTATTTTACTTGGAGTAAGTCAAATAGATTAATTATCTAATTTTTACTTTTATATGTCTTCAGATTTTAAAATTCAAGAGTTTCTTGCGGCAACTACAGATAGTAATCTCCAAAATATTAACTTAAGTAATTGCGATCGCGAACCGATTCATATCCCCAATTCAATTCAGCCTCACGGGGTTTTATTGGTCGTTTCGGCTGCTGAGTACAAAATATTGCAGATTAGTCTTAATACAGCAGAAATATTGGGGATAAAACCTCAAGACTTGTTAGATAAACCGTTACAGGAATTACTAACAGAAGAACAGGTAAAAAAAATTCAACATTGTTTATCTGAAGATTTTGATCATATTAATCCTGTACCAATTAAGATTAATCGCGGTGACGTTACTCTTAGTTTTGATGGTATCATCCATCGTAATGGAGAGATAATTATTTTAGAGTTAGAACCAACTCAACCCAGCCAAGAAATCGATTTTTTCAATTTTTATAAATTAGTTAAAATCCCAATCACTAAAATTCAAAATACCAATACCTTAGAAGAATTATGTAGTGCGCTCGTAACAGAAGTACGCAAGATAACAGGGTTTGATCGAGTTATGGTGTATCGCTTCGATGAAGAAGGTGCGGGGGAGGTTATTGCTGAGGCTGCCCATGAAAAATTAGAAACATTCTTAGGTTTACACTACCCTGCTACTGATATTCCCCAACAAGCAAAATATCTCTACACTCTTAATTTACTGCGTCTTATACCCGATGTTAACTATGAATTAGTAGGCATAACCCCTCAACTAAATCCTCTAACCAATAAACCTTTAGACATGAGTATGTCAGTCTTGCGTAGCGTTTCACCTCTACATACTGAATATTTAAAAAATATGGGCGTTACCGCCTCGATGTCCATATCCTTGATCGACAATAATCAGCTTTGGGGATTGATTGCCTGTCACCACAATAACCCTAAAAAATTACCTTATCAAATTCGTACTGTTTGCGAGTTTCTGGGACAGATTGCTTCTTTTGAGTTGGCAGCTAAGGAATGTAATCAAGATTTAGACTATAAAATGAAACTCAAGTCAATTCAGTCTCAATTTGTTGAAACCATTTCCCAAAGTTCAACATTAGAGGCGGGGTTAACTAAAAACCCCTTTCATCTATTAGATTTAGTAGGTGCTGCTGGTGCAGCTTTATCTTTCGGCGAGGAAATTACCCTCATTGGCAATACCCCTAATGAAGAAGCGATCAAAACGATGCTTCCTTGGTTAGAAACTCAATTTGATGTAGATGTGATCTACGAAACCAATTCTTTGTCGCAGGTTTATTCAGTAGCTGAGGAATATAAAGAAGTTGCCAGTGGACTGTTGGCTTTATTAATATCTAGAGTACAAAAAACCTTTATTATTTGGTTTCGCCCTGAAGTAATTCAAACCGTCAATTGGGGGGGAAATCCCGACAAACCATTAGAAATAGATGAAGAGGGAACTCTACGGATGTCTCCTCGTAAATCTTTTGCTAAGTGGCAAGAAACAGTAAGGTTAAAATCTCTACCTTGGAAACCCTGTGAAGTAGAAGCAGCCTTAGAATTGCGTAGTTCGATTGTTGGTATTGTATTACGCAAAGCCGACGAACTTACCCAGTTAAATCAAGAGTTGAGCCGTAGTAATACTGAGCTAGATGCCTTTGCCTATATTGCTTCCCACGATCTTAAAGAACCACTACGGGGCATTTATAATTATTCTAGTTTTTTAATTGAAGACTATGGCGAAATTATCGATCAAGAGGGGGTAAATAAATTAAACACTTTAATGCGATTGACTCATCGTATGGAAGATTTAATTAACTCCCTGCTCCACTATTCTCGTGTAGGTAGGACAAAGTTACAGATGCACTCTGTAGATCTTAATGATTTAGTAGCAGGAGTTTTAGATGTAATTGGAGTTAGTGCTAGGGACACACAAGTAGAGTTTAATATTCCTCGTCCTTTACCTACAATTAATTGCGATCGCACTCAAATCAATGAACTGTTTACTAATTTGATTAGCAATGGAATTAAATATAACCAAAAAACGGAAAAAATTATCGAAATCGGCTATTTAGACCCTGATAATCCCATTTTGATGGCTAAAATGAGAGAATATACTGACAATACGCCAGTCAAAACTATTTTTTATGTCCGTGACAATGGTATCGGGATCCGCGAAAGACACTTAGAATCAATCTTTCGTATTTTCAAACGGCTACACGGTCAAAAAAAATATGGCGGTGGTACTGGTGCAGGATTAACCATTGCCAAAAAAATCGTTGAACGCCATGGAGGTGAAATATGGGTAAAATCAGTCTATAAGGAAGGCAGCACCTTTTACTTTACTTTGCAGTCATAATTAAAATAAGATGCTCCAGATGATACAAGAGAATAATAAACCCTTATTAATTATTGAAGATAGTGATGAAGATTTTGCAGCTTTGACAAGAGTGATTGCTAAATCTTTCATTTCCAATCCTATATATCGCTGTGAAGATGGTGAAGAAGCATTAGATTTTTTGTATCGCGAGGGGGAGTATCAAGATGAATCTCTTTCACCTCGTCCTTGTTTGATTGTCTTAGATTTAAACTTACCAGGTACTGATGGAAGAGAAATATTAATAGAATTAAAACAAGACCAAGATTTAAAAACAATCCCTGTAGTTATTTTTTCTACTTCCTCTAATCCTCAAGATATAGATGCTTGTTATAAGCACGGTATTAGTGGCTATCTTGTAAAACCAATGGATATTAATCGGTTAAATCAATTAGTCAAAACTTTTCTTGATTATTGGTTTGAAGCGGTAGAGTTACCAAAAAATAATAACTAACTAAAAGTTCATCTTTGGGCGATGGCAAACTAATTCATTTTATAAGCTTTTCGAGCATTTCTAACTGGTAGGTTATTTCCGCCGTGGTCTACTAATTTACGTTTTTGAAGAATTTTCCTGATTTTTGGCTTTGGGTAAAGTAAAGTAAAAGGTGCTGCCGTCGCCTGGTGTGCTTTCAGCCCAGATTTTTCCTTGGTGCAACTCAACAATTTGGCGACAAATAGCTAGTCCTAAGCCAGTACCTTGCTTTTGACGAGAATCTGAAGCATCAACCTGTTGGAAACGTTCAAAAATACTTTCTAGTTTGTCTGATGGAATTCCTCGTCCTCGATCGCTAACTTGAAATAAAATGTCCTGGGGGCGTTCTTCAGCTTGAATCGAGACGTTACTGTGTTCGAGGGAAAATTTTATTGCATTACTGAGGAGATTGGTGAGAGTTTGTAAAATACAGTCAGGATCGGCAACTAAAGGAATTGATCTAGGCGCATACACTAGTTTGATTTCTTGTTGCTGTGCTAGTTCCCCCATGGTTTCTACTGCTATGGAAATCAAATCTGATGCATTGCAGGGCTGTTTTTCTATAGTTGTTTTGCCCGAATTCATACGCTCAAGATCGAGGATATCGTTAACTAAGCGTACTAAGCGATCTGTGTTTTTCTCTGCTAATCTTATTAGTTGCTGAATTTTCTTATTAAGAGAACCCATTCTGCCAGAGTTAACTAGTCTTAAAGAAC
>JASJDX010000252.1 GCA_030064975.1 Pleurocapsa sp. MO_192.B19 | reverse complement strand
CCTCAACTCTCACCGCAACAAGCGGCTGACTTAGTAGTTAAACATCTTGATAATCGGGCTCGCTCTCGAAAATCCAGACTCAAGAAAGCTCAGGGTCCTTAATTTGACATTGTCGAACTACTTGCACCAGTTATAGGAACACCGAAAAACGGAATGAGAATAATGGGAAAGGTAGCAATATTTTCCATCAAAGGAATAGACAAGACAGTAAATGTCAAACCAGTACCAACTGCTACAACAAAATCTAAAAGGCTAAAGATATGAAAAGCAATGTATTTCTTAGTGTTTCCAGGTAGCATTAAAACAATCGGAACGAGAAAACCTACCGCCAAATCCCCATAACCTGCATTGATCGCAAACTGTTGGGGTAAAAGTTGTTGACTGCCATAGTGTAAGAAAATAAATCCCGCACTTATTCGCCATAAGTGAAAAATTGTCAGGTGTTTTGGGTGAATCAATGAAATGTAATCTCTAAAGGTATCGTTGCGATAGTAAATAGTTAACAAAACTCCAATTGCCGACATTACAAAAAAGGCAATACTAGGCACTGGTAATTGAGAGAACCAACCCCAATAACCGAGAAAAGAAACGGCGATCGCCCAAATGGTTAGAGTTAAGACAACTCGTTTTTCGATAATTTCCAGTTTAGCTTCATTGGAAGTATTCATAATTTTTTCCTGATTTGATAATGCTTGACTTCCCCCTAAAAAAGCGTTTTGAGTCGATTCATCTTTTCGGGGGAAAATTAATTATTGAATTTTATTACTAGGAGTTTGTCGGGCTTATGGAAAGCTGAGGTAAATTATGCTAAATTTCCCTTATTCAGAATTGACTGGGAGAAAGATCATCAGCAACAAATTTATCAAAATTGACAGAACTGTGGCACTCGAACTGCCAAGCAATCTGGAAGGGTGGCTGGATAAAAACAGTCTGGCTCGCTTTGTAGTAGAAGTTGTCGAGCAGTTGGATACCAGTGAAATAGAAGGAGCGTACAAAGGCGGTGGCAGTCCTCCCTATCCTCCCAAAATGATGTTGGCTTTGTTGTTTTACTGCTACGCCAAGGGCATCTTTGCCAGTCGCCAGATAGAGAAAGCGACCTATGAGTTAATACCAGTGCTCTACATTACTGGGGGCACTCACCCTGACCATGACAGCATTAATACATTCCGCAAGCGATTCTTAGTCCAGTTACAATCGTTGTTTGTACAGATATTGGAATACGCCTGCACTTTGGGGATATTTAAACTTGGCGATATCAGTATTGATGGCACTAAAATCCAGGCTAATGCCAGTAAACACAAAGCCATGAGTTGGGAATATGCCAATAAACTGTCAGTGCAGTTACAAGCAGAAGTGGAAGCATTATTGCACAAGTCGCAGACAGAGGCAGGAGAGAACTTTGGCGACATAGACATTCCCCAAGAACTCCAAAGGCGACAAGAACGGTTGGAAAAGATCGCCCAGGTCAAGGCGGAGATTGAAGCACGGGCACAAGCAAGATATGAGCGGGAGAAAGCTGAATACGAGGCTAAATTAAGAGAGCGGGCGACCAAAGAAAAAGTCCGAGGACGCAAATTAGGAGGCAAGCAACCCAAAACCCCAGAAGCTGGACCAAAAGCCAAAGACCAAGTAAATTTTACCGACGAAGAATCGCGCATCATGCCGACTTCAGGAGGGGGGTTCGAGCAAGCCTATAATGCCCATGCTTCAGTGGATATGGACACAATGCTGATTGTGGGCAACCATATCAGTCAAAACCCCAACGACAAGCAGGAAGTAAAACCAGCATTGATCCAACTCAACCAACTGCCTGAGACTCTGGGTCAAGTTAAGAGGGCAGCCCTGGATTCGGGTTTTTTCAGTGAAGACAATGCCCAGCGATTGGTCGAAAATGAGATTGAACCCTACATCGCCTGCGGTCGTCAAAGCCATAACTTAACCCTTGAAGAACGCTTGGCTACAGCGGGAGCTCCCCCAGAGAATCCTGATGTCGTCACGGCGATGAAGTATCGCCTGAAAACCGAAGTCGGTCAACAGTTCTATGCTCAGCGCAAATCGACGGTGGAACCAGTATTCGGCATTATTAAAGAAGTGATGGGCTTCCGCCGTTTCCTGCTGCGTGGGCTAAATGCCGTGACAGGGGAGTGGACTCTTGTCTGTATTGCCTTCAATTTAAAGCGTCTTTGCACCCTCAGTGCGTAAACAATAAGCAAGCTCCGTCCCCAATCAGGAAATTATGGATAATTATGGCTTTTTATAGCCCATAATGACCAGAATATGTCTAATTTTTTAGGTTAAAAGCGTCTGTTGACAAGCCAGAATTCTTAAGCCCGACAGGCTCCTAGCTTCTCCTGCTGCTACCTCATCAAGCATTGCCACCGCAGAACAAATTTGACCAGGAGTACAGTAACCACATTGAAAGCCATCGTTGTCAATAAATGCCGTTTGCATCGGATGCAGTTCTTCACTCTTCGCCAAGCCTTCAATGGTGGTAATTTCTGACCCTTCAAACTGAACTGCTAAAGTCAAACAAGAATTGATGCGTCGTCCGTCAACTAATACAGTACAAGACCCACAAGCTCCTTGATTGCACCCCTTTTTAGTTCCCCTCAGCCCAACTCTTTCTCTTAATACATCCAGTAGACTAACGCGAGGTTCGATCTCAACAGTTTGTTGAATACCATTGATATTTAAAGTGATTTCCGCTCCCTTTGCTGGTAGAGTTGGCGTTGGCGGTAAAGTTTGTGACTTTGTAGTTTTGAACCAGTCACCAATAATGGTAATTATGGTGCTTAGAAACATTATTTGACCGAATCTTCGGCGTTTGAGTTTAATTCTCATTCGTTCTCTTTTTTGTTTCTTTGCTTTTGTCGCTTAGAGGTTGGTTTGGAGGTATAAAAATACCAGAGGTTGTTATTGTTACTGTCTTTTAAATTTTTGCTAAAATTTTTCTAATATTGCGATGGGAAGAATTTTTATCTTTAGCAATTTGGTGAACTGCGACAGCCTAAAAAAGAGTGCACTATCTCAGTAAAAGCTTCTGGTTGTTCGACATGAGGTAAATGACCGCATCGATTTAATATCTTCAGTCTCGAATTTTTAATTTCCTGGTGCAGTCTGTGGCTAACTGTTAATGGTACGAACTTATCTTCATTGCCCTGAATAATTAAAGTTGGGGTAGTCAATTCTCCTAAGTAATTGTCGAGAACATCTTCATTTTGATAAATCGAGCGAGCCAACTGTTGTGTTGTATAACCATCATTAATAGTATTTTTTTGGGTAAAAAATCGCTCTGCTACTTGCCAATTAACAAAACGATCTTGGTGATAAAATAACTGCTGGAGATGTTCTAAAGTTTGCTGACAAGTTGCGGGACGAGAGAAAGTTTTCAATCCTTTTTGGTTTGCGGTATTAAATGGATTTGTAGCAACTAAAACTAAATTTTCAATCAAATCTGGATACTTTAATGCTAAAGTTGCTGCTGTCCAACCGCCAAGATCGTGACCGATAAGAGATGCTTTATTGATACCTAAGACACGGTAAAATCCGTGAAGAAAATCGACTAAAGTATTAATTCGATAATTAAGAAAAGGCTTCTCTGAATCACCAAAGCCGATTTGATCGAGAGCAATCACATAAAAGTCTTCTGCCAAAGATGCGATCGCGCTACTCCATTCCCAAGCATTACCACCCAAACCATGCAGCAAAATTAACATTGAACCTTTTCCCGCTTCGAGATAATGTAACTCTGCTCCGTAAACTAAAACAGAATTATCAACAATATCAAGCTCAACAGTTTGAGATGGGAAAAAGAACATTGTTAGCGCATTGCTCAAGATCGATCTCAGTATCTAATTTTTGATAAATCGAAATCTTGTAAATTCACGCGCAAAATTGGGATAAAGCGATCGAGTTTTTGATGCAGTCGCTACAATTGGAAAAATCCCCCTTCGGATTCAGCAAACTTCTATACTAATGACATAATTTCAGAGGTTAGAAACGTGAGTCGAATTGTTGTAACGACAATTGGTTCTTTGGGCGATTTACATCCCAAAATAGCGATCGCTCTTGAACTAAGAAAACGCGGTCATGATGTTGTGTTTGCCACCCATAAAGAGTATCAAGACAAAATTGAAGCTTTGGGATTTGAGTTTCATCGGATGCGTCCTGATAACACTGCTCTTAGCGATCCTCAAGAAATGGCGCGAATGATGGATTTGAAAACAGGTGTTGAGTATGTCATTCGGAACTGGATTTGTGCCAGTTTACGGGAAACTTACACAGATATAATGAATAGTGCCAAAGATGCAGATTTTATTCTTGCAGGTGAAGGGGCTGTAGCAGCTAGATTAGTCGCAGAAAAAAGGGGAATTCCTTGGGCTTTGGTCGTTCTCCAACCTCTTTCTTTTTTATCTTCTCATGACCTGTATGTAATTCCTGTATTTCCATTTTTATCGAAACTACGTGGATTAGGTTACATCGCTAGGAAAGGTATCTTTGAGTTATCCAAGATAATGACTAAATCTTGGGCAGAACCTGTTCATCAACTACGACGAGAACTTCAATTACCACCTCTTACTGGCAATCCCTTTATTGATGATAAGTATTCTCCCTATCTTGTGCTTGCTATGTTTTCTCCAATCTTGGCAAAACCACAGCCAGATTGGGCAGCTAATACTGTTATCACAGGTTTTACATTCTATGATGGTAGTCAAGCTGGCTCGGAACTTGTACCAGAACTTAAACAATTTCTGAATGAAGGTGAACCACCCATTGTTTTTACCCTTGGTTCAGCAGCAGTTATGACTCCAGGCAATTTTTATCAGGAAAGCATTAAAGCCATAAAAATTTTAAAGCGTCGTGCTGTGCTTTTAGTTGGCAAGAACACGACCCCTGAAAATCTTGCCAAAGATATCATTGTAGTGAGCTACGTGCCATATTCTCAGATTTTTCCTCGTGCTAGTGCGATCGTACATCAAGGTGGTATTGGTACGACGGCTCAGGCATTGAAAGCTGGTTATCCTACATTGATAATGCCCTACAGCCACGATCAGCCAGATAATGCTGCAAGAGTTGAACGTTTGGGAACTTCTCTTACTATTTCTCGTAAGCAATATTCGGCAGCACGAGTAGCTCTCAAGCTAGGTAAACTATTAGAAAATTCTAACTATGCAGCTAAAGCAGCAGACATCGGACGGATTCTTCAAAAGGAAGATGGTGTGAGAGTGGCGTGTGATGCTGTTGAAAAACAGCTACTATCTATTCGAGCATTATAAATCTCAAATTGATTTCAGAGATCCTTTTGATATTGTCGTGGGGTTACACCTACAGCTTTACGAAAAACCCGAGAAAAATGGCTTTGGTCATAAAATCCCAGGGTTTGAGCAATCTGTCCCAGGGTTATTTTCCCCTCGGCTAATAGTTTTTTGGCTCTTTGAATACGACACTTGAGAACATATTGATAGGGAGAAACTCCCATCGACTGTTTAAACAATCTGCCAAAATGGGGCGGACTTACTCGTATTATTGTTGCCAGTTCTGCTAATCCTAGATTTTGGGCTAAGTTACTGTTGATATAGTCAATAATTTCTCTACGCTGCAACTGAGTCAAACCGCTAGATAAATTAGGATTGATAATCTTAAGATTGCAGTGATGGCGAAGTAGGTGAAGCAAAAAAGTGTTTTGCAAAGATTCAAAATACAAACGATTGAGAGAAGCGGACTCTTTACTTTCATCATCTATTGCTAAAACTATCTGCTGTAAAAGAGGAGCGTTGATTGTAAAGCGATCGAGCAACTCTACTTTTTCAGGAGTAAGCTCGAAACCTTCAGCTGCTATTTTATCTAACAACTTTGGCGAAAATTCGAGCATTAATAACTCAGCGTAATGATTCCATAACCACTCTTGAGTTTGGTTAGCTCTAACAAAAGTGAAAATTCCAGGCGCAGAAAAACCAGTTTGCAATCTTCCCCCATCAAGTCGTCCTTCGAGAACACTCGAACCCCCTACATTGAGCATTATTTGATGTACGGGTACACTGGGATAAGTCAGGCGATCTGGTGGTGGAGGATATTTTCCTCTGTACACTTTAATTTCTTCCTGGAAAAACTTCATTCTTCGCTGTTTCTTTTCGCTCTAATGTCTTATTTTTTTCCTATTCATTATTTAAAGTAATTTATCAGGAGTAATGGGCAAACTACGGATACGCTTACCTGTAGCATGATAAACGGCATTTGTAACAGCAGCAGCTACCCCTGTAATCCCAATTTCACCACATCCACGTGCCCCCATCGGATTAAAATTCAAGTCTGGTTCACCAACAAAACTAACTTCGATGCGGGGAATATCAGCATGGGCGGGGAAGTGATAGGTTGCTAAGTCATAGACTACGGGATAGCCAATATTGGGGTCGAAATGACATTCTTCCATTAAGGCTTGCCCGATGCCCATAATTACACCACCTCGTATCTGAGAAGCTGCCGTTTTACTATTGAGGACTCGTCCAATATTTATTACCGAAACCCAACGAGTTACGCGAAGACGAGCAATTTCCTCATCCACAGTAACTTCACAAAAATGCGCCCCCCAAGAGTTAAAAGCAAACTTTTTGCCCTCTTCCCCAGGAGCAGAGGATGCAGTTGCTTCATAGGCAGTAAGTCCCGACTCGCGGAGGTTGGCAAAAGCTTCCTTTGCATTTTGTGCCTTCGCGGTTTCGAGAACTTTCTGACAAGCAGTTAAAACCGCAGGAGTAAGGGTGGCAGTCATTTGAGAGCCTCCAGCCATCCCGCCATTCGGCATAATAGAATCGCCCAACTCAACTCTAATATTTTCTACAGGAAGTCCTAGAGTTTCCGCAGCAGTCATTGCTATTACAGTGTAAGCCCCCGTTCCCACGTCGTTTGCTGATGTCAAAACGTGAGCAATACCATCTGGAAGTAAGCGTATTTTAGCCTCCGCCCTATTCCGTAAAGCAGGAAAGGCTGCTGCTGCCATTCCCCAACCGACTAAAAGTTCTCCTTGTTGCTGAGAGCGTGGTTGCATCTGGCGATCGCTCCAACCAAACTTTTCCGCCCCTATTTTCAAACATTCGGCAAAATGTTTAGCTGAAAATGGCAATTTTGTGCGCTGATGTTCTTTTGTTTCGTTTCTCAAACGCAATTCTACAGGGTCTATATTCAATTCCCAGGCCAACTCATCCATAGCGGACTCTAAAGCAAACATCCCTGGATTTTCACCAGGCGCACGCATAAAAGTAGGCGTACCCACGTTAAGTACTGCTATCTCTTGTTTGAGGTGCATATTCGGCGTGGCGTAAATGACAGGGGTAATACCAGTACAGGGTTCAGGAAAGACTTCAACTGGGGAAGTGCAAGATTTGGCTATATGTTTGATCGCCCTTAGTTTGCCGTCTTTGTTAGCTGCCAAGCGGATAGTTTGTTCAGTTTGCGATCGATGTCCTGTATTAGCAGTCATTTGGCGACGGGAGACAACTACTTTCAGAGGACGCTTAATTTCCCTAGCAGCAGCAACACAAAGAACCCCATGAGACCAGGGAAATGCTTTACAACCGAATGCACCACCAATATAAGGACTGACGATTCGTACCTGCTCTTGGGGAACACCACACAGTTCTGCATAAGTTCTCTGAGACCCTTTTACCCACTGCGTTGGTTCATAAATTGTTACCGAATCATTATTGTCCCAATGAGCTACCAAGGCATGAGGTTCCATTGGTGAATGAATTTCTGTTTCAGTAGTATATATTGCTTCTACCGTTGCAGCACCACTTACTGAAATATCCCCTGTCTCGAACTCCCCTGCCAGATATTCCATATCTTCCCCAAATATACTAGTAGCTTGTTGATAGTTAGCTTTTTGGGCATTAATTTGGGGTGAGTGAGTTTCGTATTCAATTTTTATTTGATGGGCAGCATCTCGCGCTCTTTCAAAAGTATCTGCTACCACTAAACCAACGATTTGACCTGCATAATGAATCTTGTTATCTGATAGAGGTAGTCTGGCTTCATAAATTTTGGAAGTCATCCAGTTATTAGTAGGTTTAAATATCTTTGGTGGGTTTTTATGGGTAAAAACTGCAATAACTCCTGGCGTAGCTGCTGCCTGTTGAGTGTCGATATTGCGAATGCTTCCGTTAGCAATAGTTGCAGTTACTAAATAGCCATGTACCAAGTTGGGAATTTGGTGTTCTGCGCCATAAGTTGCTTGTCCCGTAACCTTGGCTCGTCCGTCCTTACGATTAACTGATTTACCAATAACCTGATTCATACAATACCTCCTCCTTGTGCTGAAACTGTCAGAGCGCGACGAATTGCCCGTTTAGATAGTTCTACTTTGAATCCATTATGAGCAAGGGTTTTAGCATCTTTGAGAGCTATTTCTGCTGCTTGCTCGAAATTAGATTTATTATTTGCTGCTTTGCCAATTAAAAACTCTTCTGCTTCCATTGCCCGCCAAGGCTTGTGAGCAACTCCCCCCAGGGCAACTCTCGCATTTTTAATTTGTTCTCCCGCAACTTCTAAAGCGGTAGCTACAGAAACTAAAGCAAAGGCATAAGAAGCGCGATCGCGTAGCTTAAGATATACTCCAGATTTAGCAAAGGATAAGGGAGGTAGAATTACTGCGGTAATTAATTCTCCTGGTTCTAAATTAGTATCGCGATCGGGAGTATTGCCTGGCAGACGATGAAAATCTATCAAGGGAATTTCCCGCTTACCCTGCATTCCTTGAACTTCTACTGTTGCATCCAATGCTGCCATAGCTACAGACATATCTGAGGGATTGACTGCCACACAACTCTCACTAGCTCCCAAAATAGCGTGAATGCGATTAATACCAGTTGCTGCTGGACAGCCTGTATTTAGTTGGCGTTTATTGCAAGGAAAAGCCGTATCGTAGTAATAAGGACAACGTGTGCGCTGCATTAGATTTCCGCCTACCGTTGCCATATTACGGATTTGCTGAGAAGCTCCAGCGAGAATTGCCCTAGAGAGCAGAGGATAATTGCGTCGTACTTCGATATGATTAGCTAAGTCTGTATTAGTAACTAGCGCACCAATTTTTAAGCCTCCTTCGTTGGTTCGTTCGATTTGTTTCATTTCTAAACGAGATACATCAACAAGTTGGGATGGCTCATCTAGAAAAACTTTTAGGCGATCGACTAAATTAGTTCCACCTGCAATAAACATCGCTTGGCGATCGTTTGTTGTTCTACTAATAGCATCTTCAACCGAGTTGGCGCGGACATAAGCAAAATTTTTCATTGATTTTTTCCTTACCCTGCTTGGCTATGCTCAATTGAAGCAGCAGGAGAAGGTGGAGTTTGTCCAGCAGCTTGCTGCACGGCTGCGACAATACCATTGTATGCACTGCAACGACATAGATTACCACTCATTCGCTCTTTAATTTCAGTTTCAGATAAAGAAGCCAAGGTCGGTGGGTTATTTAGATCGGCGGTAACATAACTAACAGAACCATTTTTAACTTCATCTAACAAGGCAAGGGAAGCACATATTTGACCTGGGGTACAGTAGCCACATTGAAAGCCATCATTTTTTAGAAATGCCGTTTGTACTGGATGCAAATCATCTCCCTTTGCCAAATCTTCGATTGTCGTAATTTCTTTATCTTCTTGCATCACCGCTAAAGTAAGACAAGAATAGGCCCGTTGCCCGTCTATTAGTACCGTACAAGCCCCACATTGACCGTGGTCACAACCTTTTTTACTGCCCGTTAATCCCAGGTTTTCCCGCAGTGCATCTAATAAGGTTACTCGTGGTTCAACATCAAGCGTCTTGAACTGACCGTTTATTTTGAGTTTGATCATAGTTTCGCCTTCAACTATAGAATTTGAGGCAGATACCTTTTTTATCTTTTTATCTGGTTAGGCTAAGAAGCCCTCATTACTTACTGTATATGGTACTGAAATTCCACAACACATAACTCTAGAAGCGTGTACTTATGTTTATGTATGAACTTGGTACAAATTTTCTTCCAAATTTTCTGTCCAATATCTGTTTTTAGTTAGCGGGACTTAGACATTTTTTCGGGCTAAAAAGGGGGGAAAGCCTTGCCAGACGCCGAGTTTACCTCGTTCGAGGTAAACTCGCCTCAAACCTAGTTGTATTCAGGGTTTAGGTATTTTTGAGGTGAACACATTGATATATAAGGCTTTCCCCCCTTTTTGACATCATTTTTTGTCAAAGTCCCACTATGTCCTCAAGAGATTAAACCGGATGTCCGCCAGCAAATTATGCAGCTTTGCGCTAAAGCAGGATTTCAACCGAGAACTGTTCAAGAAGCTAGTCCCCCAGAAGTTCAGCTACGTTTGGTCGAATCGGGCATGGGCATTTCGCTAATAGCTGCTAGTTCTAAGACGCGACATAACGCCAAGGTGGTTTATCGTCCTTTAGCCGAACCCATTCCCATACTAAAAATTGCCGCAGTCTGGCATAAAAAACACAAATCTTTAGCTTTGTCTGACTTTATCAAAGATTGTTTACTTAAAATTGTGTTTGAATCTTCCCCAAGCTAGGAACTCACAACCTAATACCCCAATAAGTGACCAGTGTTGTAAACTAGATTTTGCTCACGATTGAGAGGGTGATAATGGAGATAGAATATCCAGAAGATTTAAAATACCTAGATAGTCACGAATACGTCCGTTTTGATGGTGAAATAGCGACGATTGGAGTTAGTGCCTTTGCGATCGATCAGTTAGGAGATGTAGTTTTTTTAGAGCTTCCAGAAGTCGGTGATGCAGTAGAAGTGGGAGAAACTCTGGGAACGATTGAGTCTGTAAAAGCAGTAGAAGATTTATATCCACCAGTTTCAGGGACAGTGATTGAGCGTAACGAAGTAGCAATTGATGCACCAGAGACTCTCGCTGAAGATCCTTATGGAGAAGGTTGGTTAATCAAAGTAAAGGTAGATAATCCTGACGATGAGTTAGCTGATGCTCTTTCTGCTGCCGAATATCGCGCTCAAGTCGAAGGAATGGATGATACTTGAAAATTTTAGCTTGAAAATTTTAGCTTTATTTAAAAGTTCCAGAGTTTAGCTCTGGGCTATTGGATTTGCCTTCATTAGAGAATAAACTTTCTGGCAAAGTTAAGACCTCATCGTAATTATCACTAAATAGTTTCTTTTAGCAAGCAAAATTTGTTAACCTTTATTACAACAAATCGCTAAGTTCAAGTGGTTGCGTCAACAAGTTGGCGATATGCCACTATTTTTTTACTAGAAGCACTATTTATTAAAAGTATGGTTAATTTAAACTTTGCTGTAGAGTCTAAAATTTCCCAACCTCAGGCAAATCCTACTTATAAGACTTCTCTTAATCAAAACATCACGTCGTTTGCTGATAGACATATTGGAGTTAACAAGCAGCAAATTCAGCAGATGTTGCAAGTATTAGGCGTTGCTAGTTTAGATGAATTGATCGAGCAGACTATACCAGCAGCAATTCGTCTTAATAAACCATTACAATTACCTGAAGCACAAAGCGAGTCGCTAGCTTTAGCTAGATTGAAAGCGATCGCTGCAGAAAATCAGGTATGTCGCTCCTTTATTGGCATGGGTTACTACAACTGCATCACTCCTGCGGTAATTTTGCGTAATGTTTTAGAAAACCCTGGTTGGTATACTGCCTACACCCCCTATCAAGCAGAAATTGCTCAGGGAAGGCTCGAAGCACTACTAAACTTCCAAACTATGATTATCGATTTGACAGGTTTAGAAATTGCTAATTCTTCCCTGTTAGATGAAGGTACAGCAGCAGCCGAAGCCATGAGCATGAGTTATGGCTTGTGTAAAACTAAAGCCAAAGCCTTTTTTGTTGATGCAGGATGTCATCCTCAAACTATAGAAGTAATTAAAACTCGTGCTTTACCTCTAGGGATTGAAGTCATTATCGACGACTACGAGAAGTTTGATTTTTCTACACCGATTTTTGGCGCATTGCTACAGTATCCCACTACCGATGGTACTGTCAAAAATTATCGCTCCTTTATTGCACAAGTACACGAAGTCAAAGCCCTCGCTACGGTAGCAGCAGATATTCTCAGCTTGGCTATCTTGACTCCCCCTGGAGAATTTGGGGCAGATATTGCGGTGGGAAGCACTCAAAGATTTGGTGTACCCCTGGGTTATGGTGGTCCTCATGCAGCTTATTTTGCTACTAAACAGAAATATCAAAGACAAGTACCAGGGAGGATTGTCGGGGTTTCTAAAGACGTTCATGGTAAACCAGCTTTACGTTTGGCACTACAAACCAGAGAACAACACATCCGTCGGGAAAAAGCCACTAGCAATATCTGTACAGCTCAAGTTTTACTGGCGGTAATTGCTTCGATGTATGCCGTATATCATGGTGCAGCAGGAATTAAAGCGATCGCCGAACGAGTTCATCAACTCACAGCTACTTTAGCAGTAGGGCTAGAAAAATTGGGATATGGTATTGCATCTCAAGATTTCTTTGATACTATTCGTGTAGATACGGGTGATGAAAACGCGGCAGATATTATTAAAATCGCTGCTAATAACCAAATAAATCTACGTTGGTTAGATACTAAAGCGATCGGTATATCTTTAGACGAAACTACTACTGAACAGGATTTAATTTACTTGTGGCAAATCTTCGCCAATCAAACAGAATTACCTTTTAGCCCAGACGAATTACTTAACCATCAACCATCAATCATCAATCATCAACAATTACGTACTAGCTCTTACCTAACCGAAGAAGTATTTAACCGTTATCATTCGGAAACTGAATTACTGCGTTATCTTCATCAACTAGAAACCAAGGACTTATCTTTAACTACCTCCATGATTCCTTTAGGTTCTTGTACTATGAAGCTCAATGCAACAGCGGAGATGATTCCTGTTACCTGGGCAGAATTTGGTAATATTCATCCCTTTGCACCTTTAGAACAAACTAAAGGTTATCAGCAGTTGTTTAGCGAGTTAGAAGAGTGGCTGGCTGAGATTACAGGCTTTGCAGGAATCTCCTTACAACCTAATGCTGGTTCACAAGGAGAATATGCAGGACTACAAGTCATTCGCAAATATCATCAATCTCGAGGAGAAAAACATCGCCATATCTGTTTAATTCCCGAATCTGCCCACGGAACCAACCCCGCTAGTGCAGTAATGTGCGGCATGAAAGTTGTCTCGGTAAAATGCGATCGCGAGGGAAATATTGACCTCCAAGATTTGCAAACTAAAGCCGAGAAACACCAGCAGAATTTAGCGGCATTGATGGTAACTTATCCCTCGACTCATGGGGTATTTGAAGCAGAAATTAAGAGTATTTGTGCCACAGTTCATCAATATGGTGGACAAGTTTATCTGGATGGGGCAAACATGAATGCCCAGGTAGGTTTATGTCGTCCTGGGGATTTTGGGGCAGATGTCTGTCATTTAAATTTACACAAAACCTTCTGTATCCCTCATGGTGGTGGTGGTCCAGGAGTTGGCCCGATTGGGGTAATGACTCATTTAGTACCGTTTCTTCCTGCAACTCCTAAAACTGCTAAAGATGCTCAACCGATTGGGGCTATATCTGCTGCCCCTTGGGGAAGTGCCAGTATTTTGACTATTTCTTGGATGTATATCGCCATGATGGGAGAAGCTGG
>JASJDX010000251.1 GCA_030064975.1 Pleurocapsa sp. MO_192.B19 | reverse complement strand
TTTACAGACTACTAGTACTAGTCCAATTTAATTTTGACAGGTTAGCAATCTATGTAAACCTTATTTAGGGAAATTTTTAGAGATGCAATTACTCTCAAAACTTTTTTGGTCAAGTACTAGGTACAGCAGAAATAGTTTGACGCTTAAACATTTCTTTTAACACCAACGCAGGATCGACGTAACTTCCATTGTGTTTAAGTACCCAGTGTAAATGAGGTCCAGTAGTCCGCCCACTCATACCAATACGACCAATTCTTGCTCCAACTGGGATATCTTGTCCTTGAGCAATTTGAATACCGCCATCTCGATCAATGAGATAGCTTCCATTAGATGAATCTTCGACATAACCTTCCATGTGACAATAGACGTGTTGCCATTCTCCAGACGCTATGGTAATTGATGTGCCACAGGCAGTATTATCTGAGACTTCAGTTACTTTGCCCGCCCACCAACTGCGGATATAACTACCACGGGGTGCAGCTAAATCTAAACCATTATGAAATTGTCGCTGTCCACTAATAGGAGAAATACGATAACCGAAGGGAGAAGTATAAGATTGAAAATTCTCCACAGGAAAAGAGCCTTTTTCCCAGATAGCAGAAACGTCTTGAGCAATTAAATTGTTTTCAGGTAAATCTGACGCTTGTGTCTGAAAAGTCCCCCAATTCTGAAATCCTAAGGATATGAAGAAAGCTACAATACCAATAGTTAACAGACGACTCCATCGAACTTTAAATCTATAGCTCATTTATTTTGACTCAATCAATATAGTAATTTCTGTAATTTCTGCTTATTAAGCTTATTTTTGGGAATCGAATATACAAAGTTTCCCATAGTAATCTATCAAAAATAAAGATAATTTTTAAGTAATAACTAGTATAAAAATTAATAGTATTACTTTTAATGTTTTATGTACCTTCCAAATATACTGTTTAATTTTCTGACTAGCAATATCAAACTAAGTATTTGTACTAAGAGAATCATAACTTCTAACGGCGATCTAATAATTAAAGTTTCGATGAAATTATTCAAAATGGCTAAAACTTATTAAAATACATTCACCATAAACAGTTACAAATACTTACAAATACTATGAGACTATATATCATTCCTTTTTCTTTTGAAGTAGATACAGTTAACATTGCCAGTAGTTGTATTTGGTCACTGGCTCTTTATATTGGTCTAGATTCGACTAAAGAGTGGATTAGCAAGCAGCTAGCAAGATGGTTTAATTTTGCTGAAGGATGGCTTTACACTTCTGCCGAAGAATTTGAAGAAACTCGTCCTGCAAGAGAATCACAAAATGCTTTTTATGCGTCGGTATTAAGTATTGTTCCCTTCTTAATTATGGGAGCAGTTGTCAATTGGGTAATTAATATTAGTTTTGGGGGCAATAGTTGGGCGCTCGCTCTGGGAATTATGACCTGTGCTATTTGTAGCTTATTTGCCCTAGCTAATCAAGATTACGGTGAAGATGAGGACTGAAGACAAACTATTTTTGCCCTTGCTCAATCCTCAAGTTTTAATTTAATTTATTCGTAGAGCCAGGAGTGTCTTACAGGTTTCCAGCTTATTAGTTCTTCTTCTTGAAACCATAGAGCAACTTCTGTTTGAGCAGTTTCGATCGCATCAGAGCCATGAATTAGGTTACGTCCAATACTAACTCCTAGATCGCCACGAATTGAACCTGGTGCAGCAGTTACAGGATTAGTTGCACCAATAATATTTCTAGCAGCAGTAACTACGCTTTCTCCTTCCCAAACCATGGCAATTACGGGAGCAGAAGTAATAAATTCAATTAAACTATTGAAAAAAGGTCTTTGTTTATGGACACCATAATGTTTTTCAGCCAATTCACGAGAAACCTGCATCATTTTTAGTCCTACTAGAGTAAAACCTTTAGATTCAAAACGATGGATGATTTCTCCTGTTAGATGACGTTGTACGCCATCGGGTTTGATCATAATAAAAGTGCGTTCCATAATTTACTCACTAACTATTTGGTTACAAAATTACACAAACTTCAGAGTAACCCAGATTCTTCTGTTTTCAACTTTTAGTTTCGGGACTTGTTTAATTCGATTGCAAATCAAGTTAGAGCAATTTTTTATGTAGGTAGTCAGTTGTTATTAGCTAGTTGACGTTTGATTCTTGGTAACGCTCTATTGCCAAATTAACTAAGCGATCGACTAATTCAGGAAAAGACACTCCACTGTGCGCCCAAAGTCGAGGATACATACTAGTAGCGGTGAAGCCTGGGAGAGTGTTAATTTCGTTAATAAATATTTCTCCAGTCTCTTCTGCATAGAAGAAATCAACTCTAGCTAATCCTGCGGCATCTACTGTTAAAAATGCCTTAATTGCCATATCTTGTATTTGAGAAACTACCGCATCAGGAAGATCGGCGGGGATATGTAATTGGGCTAATCCTTCGGTATATTTAGTTTCATAGTCATAAAAGTCGCTATCAAAGGTAATTTCCCCCACTACCGAAGCTTTAGGATTATCGTTACCCAATACTGCGCATTCAACCTCTCTGGCGGTTACCCCTGCTTCTACCACGATACGACGATCGTAACTAGCAGCATTGTCTAAAGCCTCTTCTAATTCAGCACGCGATCGCACTTTAGCAATTCCCACTGATGAACCAAGATTAGCAGGTTTAACAAAACAAGGATAGTCTAATTGAGCTTCAATATCATCACAGAGTTTGGGGAATACACAGGGGCTAGAATATACCTGCGATCTATTGACTGCTACATATTGTACCTGGGGTAATCCTGCTTGGGTAAATGCCATTTTCATCGCAATCTTATCCATGCTCAGAGCCGATCCTAGTACTCCAGAACCAACAAAGGGAACATTCATTAGGCTGAGTAAACCCTGTACTGTGCCATCTTCCCCATTAGGACCATGTAAAATGGGAAACCAGACATCAATTTCAGAATAGCTAAAGCTTTGCCCTGCGGGGGTTAAAGAGGAAAAACCCGTAACTGTAAGGTTGCCTTGTGTAGCCATGTCGTTAGTAGCTACAGTAGTTTCTTGTTCCCCCGTTAATAACAAAGGTTCTCCTGATGTTAATACCTGTTGAGCTAAGTTACTAGATTGCCAAGTACCATTTTTATCAATATATACGGGCAGGATATCATATTTAGTTTTATTATCTCCTTGCTCTAAAGCTGATGCGATCGCTTTGGCTGAAGTTATGGACACTTCATGTTCCCCAGAACAACCACCAAATAATAAGCCAACTTTTTGCTTTGCCATAAACTTATCTCTCCAAAATCTCATTTAGATGCTACATCATCTGTTGGTTTTTAGTTTGATATTAGTGTTAGTCATTATTTCCTTGATAAACTCGGTAAACAATTTGTCCTTCAGGTAAATTAATGGCTAAAACTACTTTTCCTTCTGGTGTTACCTCTGATACAAACGGATGTGTAGCAAACCCCCAGCCAATAAGCGTATTACCATTAGATAATCTTTCTACAGAACCTTGAGCAGGGGTGTATTGACCGTTTTTATAACTCCACACCAGTCTTGCTGTTTTAGATTGTTCATCAATTTCATACTCAATAGCGCGCGATTCGGGTTTAGGGTGTAATGTTCCATTATCAAAAATCAACAAATTACCATTAGGCAGGGAGCGAACATGATGTTGGTGAGAAAAGCCATTTTGAGGATCGTCCAAAAAAACAAACTGATTATTTTTACAGTTAGAACCCCCTAAAGTCCAGATAATATCTCCAGTCTCGCGATTAATTTTGACTATACAGTCCATATGTTTCATGGATAAGAGTAAGTTTGCATCAGGACAAATAGCCAACCCATTAGGATGAGCATAGTCCAATCTCAGGGGTGGTTTAACATCAAAATGTACATCAGGACTAGCAGTCGTAGTAAAAATATTTAGGTGATCTTTACCGTCCCATAACCAAACAATTTTTTTATTGGATGTTTGTTCAACAATCACAGGATCGTAAACAAGAGCATTAGCAAATCCTCCCTTGACACTTAAATCTGCTTTTCGGGTTCTATAAGAAAGCATTAGCACGTTACCATTTTTAAGACGTAGAAACTCATGCATATCTGTAGTACCTCTAGGTAGATTAGATATTTTGAATTTATTAGAAATTTTCAAGTCTTTTGTGGCTATATAGTGAGTACCATTGTGTCCTGCACCATTTACGCCGATTTTTTCGAGAATTCCATAGGAATATCCCTCTGGCTGGGGTTGAAATAAATATCCTTTAGTTAAGATGCGATAATAGACGACTACTTTGCCTGAGATTTTGTCAATTTCAATAATGTAGCTGTTGTACTTTTCTACATTTTTTTGAAAAGGATTAGTAGCATTAGTAAATAGTAAAGTACCTGGATACGGAGAGTCAGACTTAACTATTTCAAACGGTGGAAAACTTGATGGTAGCTCATCTGGATTAAAAACAGGCTGGCAAAATGGTTGAAACCAAGATAAAGCACGAACTAACAAATTAATTGGTAAAGGTTTTGTTTTGATAATTAGAAATGAAGTAATTAACAAGACAGTTACGAAAATTAAGATGACTTCTAGCAAACTGTTGCCAATTTTTAAATACTGCATCTTTTATCTTGTTTTGGACTACATACTGAACATCGATGGTAACGAAGTACTAGTCTGCCAATTTTGAAATGATGGATGCTAAAAAAGTTCGGAATTCAGAATTCGGAATTCGGAGTTATAGGTTAGTTCAGAGTCAAAAGATTTACCCCTCAATTCAAACTTGTTAGAGTAGTACTGAAAAAGCCCAAACTTTTTAGTATCAATACAAGGAGGGTGGGCAAACCTAAGTTTTAACTGAATAATTTATTTTAGATACTAGTCTTGTCTACCTTACAAGATATGAGCTTGCTTAGAAATTACATGACCTAAAAAATGCCAAGATGGACAATCAAAAGGCCAAGGTGGATTTGAAACAACAGCTTTACAATCATCTCACTCAAATTGTGCGGGAGAGAGATCCCTATATTGCTTCTGGAGGGCATTTTTTTGTTAGGGAATATATCCGCGAGTCTTTATCCCAATGGGGAATAGTAGAAAATCATGAGTTTGAATTTAAGGGAAAAATCCATCAAAATTTGATTTTAAATCTTAATTCTGCGTCTGCATCGAATTTACCGCCGATTTTGATTGGCGCACATTACGATGCTGTACCTGGAACTCCTGGGGCAGATGATAATGCTACTGGGGTTGCTGTTTTATTGGAATTGGCAGCAGTTTTTTCTGCTAGCCCTTTGAAATATCCTATTCGGTTAGTTGCCTTTGATTTAGAAGAATATGGTTTATTAGGTAGTACAGCTTATGCTCAACAACTCAAACAAAGCAAACAAAAGTTGAGGCTGATGTTATCCCTGGAAATGTTGGGGTATTGCAATAATGCTGCTGGTTCTCAGACTTATCCTGAGGTGCTTAAGCCATTTTACAGCGATCGCGCTAACTTTATTGCTTTGGTTGGTAACTTAACCGCCATACCCGATTTAATTCGTCTCAGTCGACAAATGAAGCAAAACGGCACTCCCTGTCAAATACTACCCGATCCTAGTAGCGGCAAACTAGTCCCAATTACAGGATTTAGCGATCATCGTCCTTTTTGGCAACAAAATTACCGTGCCATTATGGTTACAGACACGGCAATGTTGCGTAATCCTCATTATCATCAAGCTAGTGATGCGATCGACACCTTAGACTTAGATTTTTTAACTAATGTCTGCCAGAGTTTGACCACAGCTTTGAAGGAAATAAATTAGCTAGTAAAGCTAACAACTAACAACTAAATTACTTAAAACGAACATGTTCATAAATACTGAGATATTGTGTCGCCGCAGTTTTCCAAGAATAATCGTATTCCATCCCCTGCTGCACTAGTTGTTCAAATTCTTTCGGATACTCATAATATAAACCGATCGCCCTTTCCATTGCCGATTCTAAAGCATGGTTGTCTGTTTGATAGAAGACATAACCATTCCGTTTTTCCGGTGCATGGTTTTGATCGTGATCGCGGTCAAACACAGTACTCAGCAAACCACCAACACCTCGAACAATTGGCACAGTACCGTATTTAAGACTGATTAACTGAGTTAGTCCACAGGGTTCAAAGTTACTGGGAACAACTACCATATCTGCCCCTGCATAAATCAAGTGAGCTAGCTCTTCATTAAAACCGATCTCTATATGAACATCGGGATTATTGTTGAGGAAATGTTTTTCATGCCAGAATCGGCTGTTGACATCGGCGGAAGTGGCTGAGCCTAACAGGACAAATTGAGCATTACGGTTAAGGGCATAGTAAATAGCATGGTGTACTAAATGCACTCCTTTTTGATCGTCTAATCGACCAATATAGGCAATGATTGGTTTATCAGATTCTTGTAAAAGTAAACGTTCGCGCAAAGCTTTCTTGTTTTCAGCTTTATTTTTTAGATTACCGATATCGTATTGACAAGGAATGTATGTATCCGATTCAGGATTCCAAAGATTATAATCAACACCGTTGAGAATTCCACCAAATTTTCCTTGATGAATTTCTAAGGTATGACCTAAACCATAACCGACATCAGTATAGCGAGCTTCCCAAGCATGATGAGGAGAAACGGTATTAACGTAATTAGAATAAACTATTCCACCTTTCATTAAGTTGAGAGCAAAGGGGTTAAAGTTATCTTGCAAGCGATCGTAATGGAAGTAGTGTTCCGGTCGATTTAAACCTGTCGCCATCAGGATATCGTTGCCACAAATTCCTTGATGCCTAAAATTGTGGATTGTGTAGCAGACTCTCTGACGCTCCATTCCGTAGTACTGATACATTTCGTATAGCATCACGGGAACTAAGCCAGTTTGCCAGTCGTGACAATGGATAATATCAGGGCGTTTATTACTTTTGAGTAAAAACTCCATTGCAGCTTTACTAAAGAAAGCAAAGCGCATCGGATCGTCTTCGCCACCATAGACATATCCACGATTAAAGAATTGATCTTGACTCTTAGGTTGAATGAAGAAACAAAGCCTACCATGTACCCAACCACAAAAAACATCACATTTGATTTCGCCACCATACCAAGGCACACCAAGATCGCGATAGGCATCATGCAAGCCCCAAATATGGTCGTATCTCATGCAGTCGTACATGGGCAGAATTAATTCTACGCAGTGTCCACGATTTTCTAATTCTCTGCTTAATCCGTAAACTACATCTCCCAAACCGCCAGCTTTAATTACAGGAGCGCATTCGGAGGCAATTTGCACGATGTACATATTTTAACCCTCACTTAATAAAAATTTATATTTATCTATTTGTTTTAAGATTTTAAAACAGAATCTTAATTTTCGCGGATTTAATCGGCAAAAAAGAAAATAATATTATTCTAGGTTATAAATAAGTAGTTTGTATTGAGACTGAAAAACTCAAATTTGAAGATGTAACCTTATTCATAAGGAGTGATGATTTATTCAGCGTGTTGACGATACCAGTCAATGGTGTTTTTTAGACCTTGGCGAAACTCAGTTTGGGCAACAAAGCCAAATTTCTCTTTTGCTCTTTGGGTATCCAAACAACGACGGGGTTGACCATTAGGTTGATCTGTTTGCCAGACAATTTTTCCTTCAAATTCCATTAATTCACAAATAGTTTCCACCAGATCTTTAATCGCTATTTCCTGATTAGTACCCAAATTAACTGGTGCTGCTTCATTGTATTGCTGAGTTGCCATGACAATCCCCCGCGCTGCATCGGTAGAATATAAAAATTCACGGGTAGGGCTACCATCTCCCCAGGCTAGTAATTCTCGATCTCCTTTTTGTTGAGCTTGATAGACTTTACGGATTAAAGCAGGGATTACATGAGAACTTTTGGGGTTAAAATTATCTTCTGGCCCATATAAATTTACGGGTAACAAATAAATACCATTAAAGTCATACTGTTGACGATAGGCTTCTAACTGTACTAAAAGAGCCTTTTTAGCAATACCATAGGGCGCATTAGTTTCTTCAGGATAACCATTCCACAGATCGTCTTCCTTAAAAGGAACAGGGGTAAACTTAGGATAAGCACAAATAGTTCCTATACAGACAAACTTCTCTACCCCTTCTTGGTAAGCAGCATGAATTAACTGCGTCCCCATCATTAGGTTGTCATAAAATAATTCCGCTGGTTTTTCCCGATTTAAACCAATTCCGCCCACATGAGCCGCCAAATGAATCACGATATCTTGCTCTTTTACCGCCTGTTGGCAATTTTCCCACTTACACAGATCCAACTCGCGCGACCGCGGTGTGCTAATTTTATCTATAGTAGCTCCCGCCTGACATAGTTGGTCTACTACTTGCTTACCCAGAAAACCAGTACCACCAGTGACCAGGATTCTCTTATCTTGTAAACTCAACATTATTATTAATTACTATTGATTGAAATAAAAAAGCCAATAGCTCTATTTAAGTTGTAGCTTAGTCGACAATGGTAGCAAAATTACGCCGTAGATGGGCATTATCATCATCATTGCTACCATCGGGGGTAGGTAGGTTAAGAGCAGCTAAATCAGCATTAACCATTAATTTGACTAGTTGCTCAAAAGTGACCGAAGGCTGCCAACCTAGTCTTTCTTTAGCTTTAGTAGGATTGCCAATCAATAGTTCTACTTCGGCAGGACGTAAATAGCGAGGATCGAAAGCTACATAATTGTGCCAGTCTAGATTAACGTGATCGAAAGCAATATCTAGAAATTCTTTGATTTTATAAGTTTCCCCTGTGGCTACAACATAATCATCTGGTCGATCTTGCTGCAGCATCAGCCACATTGCTTTAACGTAGTCTTTGGCATAGCCCCAGTCTCTTTTAGAGTCTAAGTTACCTAAATATAGTTTTTTTTGTGTCCCCTCGACAATTCGCGCTACAGCTCTGGTAATTTTACGTGTTACAAAGGTTTCACCACGGCGAGGAGATTCATGGTTAAATAAAATTCCATTACAGGCAAATAAATCGTAGGATTCGCGATAGTTTACAGTTTGCCAGTGTGCATAGACTTTGGCACAGGCATAGGGACTACGAGGGTAAAAAGGCGTAGTCTCTTTTTGGGGTACTTCTTGAACTTTACCAAACATCTCCGAAGAACCAGCTTGATAAAATTTAACTTCAATTCCCGTCCGTTGCTGATAGTCTCTAATCGCTTCTAAAAGACGCAAAGTCCCCATACCCACAGAGTCAACAGTGTATTCGGGAGAGTCAAAGCTCACCCTAACGTGAGACTGGGCACCTAAATTGTAGATCTCGATGGGCTTGACTTGTTCGAGAATGCGTCTCAGGGTAGTACCATCAGTTAAATCGCCATAATGTAGAAATAATTTGGCTTCTGGGTTATGGGGATCAATATATAGATGATCGATGCGATCGGTATTAAAGGTAGAAGTTCGACGAATAATTCCATGAACTTCATAGCCTTTGTCTAGTAAAAATTCACTCAAGTAAGAACCATCTTGACCAGTAATGCCAGTGATCAACGCTACTTTGCATTCAGTCATTTAAATTAAATAAATTTGCTATTTACTATATCTTTTAAAAGGAGAAAATAGGCGTTTAATAAGCACCATTATTTCGAGGAAAAACTATTACATTAATAGTTTTAAATATTATCCATAAATCTAGTAGCCAATTGTGGCTAGTTGCATAGTATACATCGATCTTAACCCTCTTGGGATAGGGTATGTCGTTTCTACCTGATACTTGCCATAGACCAGTGATACCTGGCTTGATTTTAAGTACAGTATTGATTTTACGACCATACTTGGGCAATTCTTCAGGTACGAGGGGTCTAGGTCCAACTACGCTCATGTCTCCTTTTAATACATTCCAAAATTGAGGAAATTCATCTAGGCTAGTTAAACGGAGAAACTTACCAATCTTAGTTATTCTGGGGTCACGCTTCAATTTAAAACTATCTTGAAATTCCTGACGCATCTGATCTGAGTTGGTCATAATTGTCTCTAAAATTTCATCAGCATTGTTGACCATAGTTCTAAACTTAATACAGTTAAAAGGCTTATGGTTCTTACCAATTCTCTGTTGGACATAAAAAATTGGTCCCTGAGAATTGAAAGCAATTAATGCCATTAAAACAAAATAAACGGGAGAAAATACAGTTAGAACAAATAAAGCAAAAACTATATCAAATATACGTTTAATAAGATTTCCGTTCAAATTAGGGAAGGATAGACTATTCAACCGATTGAGATTGAATAAAGATTGAAAACCTTTTCTAATTACTCCCTGTACAATTTTGACGGAAATAAGTTGGCTGTTAGCAGTCATCTTACTCCTTCACACATCACACCACACTGTCCAATAATAAATCTATAAAGTCTCGATTGGCTGGTAATTTCCGCACAAAATGTAGCTTTATATCTTTAAATTGGCTATTTCCACTCTCGGTAACAATCCTCGATAAATTTTAAATAGGATTGTTTAAAGATTGTCGGGCTAAACTGGGTTGCTTGCAAGCGACAATTTTCTGGCTCAATTTTGGTTTGAAGTTTTTCAAAAGTTTTTACCGCCTCGATTAAAGCTTCTGGTTGTTGAACATCAAAAAACAAACCTGTACCATCTTGAGGATATTCGCGAATATCTTTGACTGTTTCTGATGCACCTCCTTTTCGATAAGCAATTACTGGTGTACCGCAAGCTTGAGCCTCAACTAAGGCAATACCGAAGTCTTCGCAAGCTGCGTAAACGAAAGCTTTTGCCCTTGTTATGTATTCTTTGACTACATTATGCGGTTGCCAGCCCAAAATTTGAACGTGAGATTCTGCTAATTGACGTATTTCGTCTAATTGTGAACCTTCTCCAATAACTACTAAAGGTTTTTTTAGTTGATTAAATACCTCGACGATTAAGTATATTTGTTTATAACTTACTAATCGAGAAATTGTCAGATAGAAGTCTTCCTTTTCAGGCTGAAAATCAAATTTTTCTAGATTAACTGGAGGATAGATAACTTTGGCATGGCGACGATAGCAACGCCAGATACGCTTGGCTGTATGTTGGGAGTTGGCAATAAAATAATCGACTCGGTTGGCAGAGATGACATCCCATTGACGTAGACGATGCAAGATATATCTGGCAATGATACCTTGAATTCCTTGACCTTGACGATCGCCCTTTAAGTAATCAAAGGTTAAATCCCAAGCATACCGCATTGGAGTATGACAATAACAAATATGTAGTTGGTGGGGATTGGTTAATACTCCTTTGGCAACTGCATGGGAAGAAGACAAGATTACGTCGTAGTGATTAAGATCCAGTTGTTCGATCGCCAGGGGCAAAAGAGGTAAGTATTTTTGTACGCCATTGCGAGCTTGAGGAAATTTTTGTAGAAACGTAGTGTTGATTTTTCGCTGATAGAGATAGCTTTCAGGATTAGTTGATTCAAAATCAATTAAGGCATAGAGATCGGCATTTATATGTTGCAAAATCTCTTGAACTACTAATTCTGAACCTCCTTTGGCTTTTGGAGTTAACCATTCATGCACTAAAGCATATTTTAAATCCACAGTTGCTCGATGTTAATTAGCCTGAGTAATCAATTGCCATAGTACATCATCCACATCATTTCCCAAGGTTTGATAAGGTTTTAAGTTTAATTGGTCGATCGCATCTGGCTCTACTAAAAGATAAACAGGTTGTGTCTGTTGCCAATATTGTTTTAATTCTTCATCAGAAGCAGGAAGAACAACGCGATCGCTATAGAATTCTAAAGCAGGACGGAAATAGGGATAATTAGTATATATCGTCTGGTTCAAAGGTGTGTATTGCTTAATCATCGCCGCAACTGGTTTAACAGCAAAAGCCTCATTTAATTCCCACAACCAATGAGAAGAGTTAAATAGCAGTAGTAGAGCTAGATAAAAACCAATAATAATAACTGGAATAAAGTAACGTGAAGATAGCCATAGCAGTATTGTCGCGATCGTCAAACTGACAGCCACCACTACTAAAATCAGGGCTAAATCTAGTTTTGAAGATACTGATGTTACACTACCCCAACCATAATAGGCACTTGCTACCCAGCAAATCACCGTAATCAGACTCAGCCAGATCTTCCAAGAGTAAGGATATCTAGCTTTTTGCCAAGCTAAAGCCAAACTAACCCCAATCAATAAAGATAATCCTGGGTAAATCGGTATTACGTACCAAGGTAATTTAGTCACCATTAAGGAAATAGCCAACAGATAAACCCCACTCCAAACTAAAGTTAGTTTGCTCCAACTAGAGCCACGATCTTTGATGGCTAGTCTGACCCCTCTAGGGAGAAATATGAGCCAGGGAAGGCTATATTTAGCAATTTCCAATAAATAGTACCAAGGGGGACTAGAAACGTGGCTAACAGGCTCCCAAATGCGGTTAAAGGTCTGTTTGCCTAAGCTAATCCCCAGAAATTCTGATCCATAGTGCAAATACTGTAGCCAATACCAGGCGATCGCAGGAAGTACGCCGAAAACAAAACCTGCCCATAAATAAGGATTTAAAAGCAACTTTGGACTATCCCAAAGTAAAAATATAATCCCAATACCCCCCAGCAATACCCCCATCATGATGCCTTTTGTCAGGCAGACCAAACCAATACCCAAGCCAGCACCCAGTAAAAAACGTGAGTTATTACGTCCTCGTAATAAGCAATAAATAGCTACACAAAACCAACAGGCGATCGCGCCATCTAACATAGCTACTCTACCGTGACGAGCTATGGGCAATAGAGTTAAATAAACCAAGGCAGACAAAACTGCTGCTAAGCGGCTAGTAAAAATTTCTCTGCCAATGTTATACAGCAGAGGGACAGTAAAAGCTGAAAGTAAAGCAGGAGCAAGCCTAGTACTCCATTCACTTACTCCAAACAAACTGTAGGAGAGAGCAATTAGCCAATGTACTAAAGGAGGTTTATTCCAGTAGGGTTGATCGTAATTGATGGTGGGATAAAGCCAAGTATAACTATCAGGTGAACCACGCCAAATATTGCGAGCCACCCCCGCTACAATACCTTCATCCCAATCCCTAAGGGGAAGTTCTCCTAACCCAGAAGTGTAAAGAACTAGAGCAGCAAGCAATAATCCTACAAAATAAAAATGATCGTTGTTAAACAACTTAGAATTATTATGCTCCTCATCCCTCATCCTTTTATTCTGGATAGCCACTAACTGCGCCAGGATCGTTATCTCTTTTTGAACCCAACAGTTCCAGGCGATCAACTTTAATCGTAGGACGAGAACGTTGTGCTCCCGTATTTTTATCTGTCCAGGTTTCAATCTTTAAAGAACCTTGAATACCGATTAATTTACCTTTTTGAACGTAATTTCCTGCTATTTCAGCGGTTTTACCCCAAATTTCTAAATTAAACCAGTCTGGTTGATCGCTATTACGGCTACGGCGACTAACTGCTAGAGGCAGGTTACATTTAACCGAACCCGATTGAAAATGGATGATTTCTGGTGCAGCACCAGCACGGCCTACTAAATTAACAACATTCAGACTCATAAGCTACTTAATTTTAATAGTACTAAAGAACTAAAATATAATTTTTAAGTCTAGCAGATTATAACGAGTTAACATCTAGAATAGATTAAGACTCATAAAGTTGTTTAGAGTCAGCAAAAAAC
>JASJDX010000009.1 GCA_030064975.1 Pleurocapsa sp. MO_192.B19 | reverse complement strand
GACTGAAGGAAAAGGATTCAAATATTGAATTGTGTTTTGTTTCTTTTCGCCCTTAAGGGCAAGGCTTCAGACCAACTTCGGGCTATTTATTTCTGACTTCTGAATCCTGACTTCTGACTTCAGCCCGAAGGGCGTTGGTCAACCAAAGCATTGTAAACAATGAGCCACTTCTGTTGTCGGCGAAAGCTAGTGGCGGTTTTAATCTTTTGCTTCACTTCTTCTACTGATAGATGCGGTAAAACTCGACTGACTCTAGACACAATTTTTTGACCATCTAAATCTTCAAGTTAATTACCTTATCAACCCACATTCATCAGCCGCACAGATGAAGTACAGCCGAAATCGGAGTCAAAGCATAATGAAATAGAGAAGTGAGAGCGAAATCTCTGACAGAGGAAGAAAAAGAGGTAAAATTACAGCCAAAGTAATGGCTTGAAGGAGAACGATTCTCATGAAAGATTGCTTCATGAGAATGAGTAGGGCAATAAGTAGTTAATGCTCCAGAATAATTAGAGTTAAATAATAATTAGAGTTAAATAAAGATAATTGAAACCAATACAAACCAGATAAATTATGGAGTAAAAGTGTTACAAGGAATAGAGATTAAAAACCTTAATCATTTAGGAATAGTTGCTGGAATAATTGATGAACTTGACATCGTAAATATCATCAACCAAGAATTAGGAGTCGAGGAGCAAGAAATAGTCAATTCAGGAGAAATAGTCAAGGCAATTATTTTAAATGGATTGGGATTTGTCTCACAACCACTCTATTTATTCCCAAAGTTCTTTGAAGATAAAGCCACAGAACATCTTTTAGGAACAGGAATCTTACCCGAACATTTAAACGAGCATAAAATAGGGAGAGTAATGGATAAACTCCATCAGTATGGACTATCAAAATTATTCCTCTTAATTGCCCTAGCAGCCATCAAAAAGTATCAAATTAAGGTTAATTTTTCTCACTTGGATTCGAGTTCTTTTTCAGTTCATGGACAATACAATCAAGCTCTATCTCCACAATTAGAATCTCAGTTGCCAGAATCAGAGGGCGAACCAATTCCGATTACGATAACCTATGGATATTCAAAAGATCGTAGACCAGATTTAAAACAATTTATTTTGGATTTAATCGTCACAGGAGATGGCAATATCCCCATCTTTATCGAAGCAGCATCGGGAAACCAAAGTGATAAAAAAGTTTTTGGTCATCTAGCTAAAAATTACCAAAAACAACTCAAAATGGAGACAACTATAGTAGGGGATAGTGCATTATACAGTAAAGATAACTTAGAACTACTGGAACAAATCCAATGGTTAACCAGAGTCCCTCTCTCCATCAACGAGGCGAAAAATCTGTTGAGTAATCTTCAAGATTCAGAATTTACCAACAGTAAAATCCCTGGTTATAGTTGGGTAGAAAGAGAAAGTAATTATGCTGGGATACGCCAAAGATGGTTAGTAGTTAAAAGTGACGCGAGAAGGAAATCAGATTTGGCTTCTCTAGAAAAAAAGATCGGCAAAGAATCTGAATCCACTCAGAAAAAATTCACCAAGCTCTCGCAACAAAAGTTTAAGAGTGAGAGCGAAGCTGAATTAAATTTAAAATTAATCCAAGGGAAACTCAAATTTCATTCAATTGATGAGATAAAAATCACAGAAAATCAAGATAAAACTTATCAAATAGCTGGAATCATTCAAGCCAATAATGATGTAATTGAAGCTTATAAAAATCGCGCAGGCAAATTTATTATTGCTACTAATCGTTTAGAGCGTGAATCTTTTAGTTGTGATGAAATGCTGCTTAAATATAAAGAACAGCAACATGTTGAAAGAGGTTTTGCTTTCTTGAAAGATCCATTATTTTTTGCTGATAGTGTGTTCTTGAAATCCTCTCGTAGAATCGAAACCATGGGGATGCTCATGGGTTTATGTTTGATGGTTTATTCTTTGGGACAAAGAGAGGTTCGTCGCCAGTTAAATAAAGCTCAAACGGCAATTCCCAATCAATTAGGTCAATTAACCAATCGACCTACATTACGCTGGATTTTTCAATGTTTTCAAGGCATTCATTTATTCGTTCATCAAGGAATTAAACAAGTGGTGAATTTAACCACAGAACGTCAATTAACTCTCAAGTTTTTCCCCAAATCTAGTCAACAATATTATCTTTTATCTGGGTAGTTATTGCCAGAAGTATTTGAGTTTCAATCAGTTTCAATTATTAATTCTATTTTCTCTAGCTCACCAGCCTTTGGCTGAATTTCCTGTGGCTGCCCATTCTCATGAAGAGTCCCTTCATGAGAATGAGGGGACAAAAATGATCGCCGAGCCTAAATTTTTCCTCATTCTCACTGCATCAAGTTCATACTCGTTCTTTTTCTTTATTCCATCGCTTTTTCACAGCGATTTCAGATGTATTTCATTTGTGGGGCTGATGAATGTGGGTTTAAAGATAAAAAAACTTGAGTGTTTAAACTAATCATGAAATAAACGCAGAAAATTATTTCCCACCATTTCTGAATCTCCTGAAAATTAGTAAATCGATAGTCAGTCCACCCTAGTTCTTGTTTACATTGTCGAAAGCCATATTCAACCCAGGTTCTTTCTCCATAAAGATTCCCTAAAATTTTCTTGATTTTACTCCTCTTTTCCTGAAGATTTGTCATGACAAAAGAAGTTGAATTTTCTGGCATTGTATCTGGCTCAGTAGTTAGTTGCCAATAAGTTATATAACTTCTCTTGCCATAAATAATTTCTCGAATATACCTAGTTTCTGACTGTTGATTACTAAATATGCGTTCAAATTTACACCACTTGTTAGCTCTAACCTTCTGATTTGCTGGCATCCAGACTCCATGATTATTCCTAATTGCTAACACCCAAGGTATTTCATATTTGTTTAAGGTCGTGATAAATGAACTAGCTTCACCATATAGACTATCGGCTAAGACTAATTCGATATTAAATCCAAATTCTACTAACTCTTTAATTATTTGCGAAGCAATTTCAATCTTGGTTTTGTAGCTATCTTCTTTTTTTAGTGTCCCTTTTGGTTTAAATACTTTAAACATTAAGGGGAAAGTGATATTTTTATAGATTCCATAAGCATTTACTGACACTATTCCATTGTCTATTTTGCCCAGACTTCCCAAGTATTGACGAGCTACATAATCGGTTTTTGTTCCTTTCTTCCTATCTCCAGTTTCATCAATTACTACTATGATTTTTTGGTCTTTTAATGCTTCTAGGGTTAAGGTCAGTCTTCTTTCTTTTAATTTGGTTGCTGACCAAGGGGAATTGGCTAGAAAATGATGTAATGATTGGTATGATTTAATTCCGACTACTTTAGCTATTTCTGGTAATGACTTCCTTTTAATTGGTGAGACGATTCCTTGATGTAAATATTTGAAACATTCATAACTTCTTACTTCAGGAAATATGTCATTATAAGCTTCACAATATCGATCGATGATGGCAACTGTGGGTTGAGCATCGCGCTTCAAATGTTTGAGAATTTGTAATTCTACATCCATTGCCCTCTATAGCTTCTAGCTACTCAAAGTTTTGTTTTCCTTAATTTTAATTCTCGGAGAGTGACAGAAGAGGGATTAGATTATCCTCTTGCTCTATATCATTTGCTCTGTATTAAAAGTGCAGAATATTACTGCACCTTTTGGCAGTGTATGGTTAGCACGTAAAAATAGAGTCAAGAAATCATAAAGACTTTAAATTTTTAGATTTAATAATATTCAGGATTTTTGCTTATTTTGCCCAGATATTTCTGTAAATAAGGAGAAAATACTTCGTAGATCAAAGTTAGAGGTTGGCGATCGTGCCAAAACAGATAGTGACGACCCCAAAATGGTCCTTTTTCGCTAAATGCCGACTCTAAAGCGGGAGAATAACCACAATAAATACCTCGAACATCACGATAAAGTTCGGTGTGTAGCGTTGAAAGACTCCGCCAAACAGGTAAAGAGCGGTTCTGTAAATAATCATCAACGTTGCTCGCATTCCACCAAGAGGCAGCATAGGCTAACCTTTGACCCGATTCAGTGCGTAACCATACCTGTCGCCTTAGTCGAGGTTCGGAAATAGCTTCAATTTCATCAGGTGCGCCATCATCATGCTTACCAATTAAAGACATATCGATAACATCTACTTCTGTCTTTTCTCCTGTAAGTAACTGTAAATGATGGGTAGGAGAACCATCACCTAGTAAGAGTACTTGCCAAGTAGGTGCTAGCTGATTGTGGGGTAATCCTTGTTGAACAATGTCTTCACCTCCCTGCCAAATTGGTTTAAGAGAGTACCAGCTTCCAGAGATGGCATTGATATCGTATGGTCGGGTTACAGTCACTTTTGGTTACAAAACTTCATTATTGTTAATGATGATCGTAACGTTCTTTGCTCAAAATTTCCTGTTTTATTAAAAATTAATTAGAAACCGAAGATTAAGAATTCCCCAAACAAATTCAAATTGCTCTTTTTAGTAACTAAATCAATTTAAATCAGCTGCTGCTAGGGGATATTTTGACAACGCTTTTCTCAAATACTTCCCTGTATAAGACTTCTCATTCCGTGCAACTTCTTCTGGTGTACCTATAGCAATAATTTCGCCACCTTTATCTCCACCCTCTGGACCAAGATCGATAATCCAGTCAGAACAGCGGATTACATCTAAGTTGTGTTCAATTACGATTAAAGAATTACCCTTATCTACCAGACGTTGCAAGACATTTAACAAATAATGCACATCATAAAAAGATAAGCCTGTAGTTGGCTCATCAATTAAATATAGTGTCTTACCTGTAGCACGACGAGATAATTCGGCAGCTAGTTTAACTCGTTGAGCTTCTCCTCCAGATAAAGTAGGGGCTGGTTGTCCTAATTTTATATAGCCTAAACCCACATCTACTAGAGTTTGAAGTCTTTTGGCAGCGCGAGGAATATTCTGAAAAGTTTCTAAGGCTTCTTCCACTGTCATATCTAAGACATCGGCAATAGAATAATTTTTATACTTAGCCTGTAAAGTTTCGCGGTTATATCTTGCCCCTTTGCAAACATCACACTGCACATAAACATCGGGTAAAAAATTCATTTCAATCACGTTTACTCCCTGTCCGCTACAGGCTTCGCAACGTCCACCCTTAACATTAAAAGAAAAACGCCCTGCTTTATAACCCCTGGCTTTGGCTTCGATGGTTTCAGCAAAGATAGTCCGAATAGCATCAAATACTCCTGTGTAGGTAGCAGTATTAGAACGGGGAGTTCGACCAATAGGAGATTGATCAATGGTAATTACTTTATCGATCGCCTGTAAACCTGTAACTTCTCCTAGTTTCTTCGGGAAAGGTACTTTACGACTCAGATGATGCTTTAAAGCTGGATGTAGTAGTTCATTAACTAGAGTTGATTTACCTGAACCTGACACCCCAGTGATGCAGACAAATTTACCCAAAGGAATATTGACATCAATATGTTGGAGATTATTTTGATAACAGTCTTTGAGAGTTAAAGCAATAGCTTTACCTTGTCTTCTGGCTTCTGGAGTGGCAA
Organism: Pleurocapsa sp. MO_192.B19; assembly: GCA_030064975.1. Lineage (GTDB taxonomy): Bacteria > Cyanobacteriota > Cyanobacteriia > Cyanobacteriales > Xenococcaceae > Waterburya. The sequence goes on along the minus strand of JASJDX010000009.1, from coordinate 34,679 downwards.
TGACTCTTTTACCCGATAAATATGCCCCTGTCAAAGAAGTTTCTGAATTTAATAAGGCGTTTAAATCTCCCTGAACGACAATATCTCCCCCATGTACTCCAGCTTTGGGACCAATATCTACCAGACTATCAGCAGCACGAATGGTATCTTCATCGTGTTCTACTACGATTAAAGTATTGCCTAAATCTCGTAATTTTTTTAACGTCCCCAATAATTTATCATTATCCCGTTGATGCAAGCCGATACTTGGTTCATCTAAGACATATAGTACTCCGGTTAATCCTGCACCTATTTGAGTAGCTAACCGAATACGCTGCGCTTCTCCCCCCGATAGAGTCATCGCTGCGCGGTCTAGGGTTAAATAGTCTAAACCCACATCAAGTAGAAATTGTAACCGAGATCTGATTTCCTTGAGTGCCAATTCTCCAATCAATGCCTGACGTTTGGTCAGCTGAAGATGATTAACTCGATCTAGACATTCACGAATGGGTACTCCTGCTAGATCATTAATTCGATATTGCCCCAAGCTAACAGATAAAGATTCTGGTTTGAGGCGTTGACCTGCACAAGTTTCGCAGGGTTGATTAATTAGATATTGTTCTAGCTTATTTTTAATTGAGTCGGAATTAGTTTCTTGATAGTTGCGCTGCAACATTTTAATAACTCCCGAATAGTGGCGATGATAGCCTTTCGGTTGACCACCACGACTATCAGACTCAAAATAAACTGGTTCTTTTGCACCCAAAAGAATAACATCTTGCTGTTCTTTGGTAAGCTGCGACCATTGGGTTTGAATCTCAAACCCAAAAGCCTGTCCTACTCCATGTAGTAATGAGAGATAGTAAGAATTATCTTTATCCGACCAGGGAGCGATCGCACTGTAGACTGGTTGAGTGGGATCGGGTACGACTAACTCTGGGGCAAAGGTTCGATGACTACCCAAACCATGACAATTAGGACAAGCACCATAGGGAGAATTAAAGGAAAACAAACGGGGTGATAGTTCTTCAATTACCGCACCATGTTCAGGACAAGCAAAGTTTTCCGAAAACACAATATTTGATGGTTGATTATTTTCCTTAGTATTAGCATCAGGAATAATATCAATCTCCGCAATACCGTCGGCAAGACGCAAACAGGTAGAGAGGGAATCGGCTAAACGTTCTTGAATTCCTGGTTTTTTAATCAGGCGATCTATAACCACCTCGATATTGTGTTTATAGTTTTTATCTAATTTAATCTGGTCGTCTAACTGCTGCACTTCTCCATCGATACGTACCCGTACAAAGCCCTGAGAAGCCAAACTAGATAATAATTGCTTGTGTGTACCCTTTTTACTCCGCACCACAGGAGCAAGAATCATAAACTTGGTTTTATCGGGCAATTCCATAATGCGATCGCACATCTCATCAATAGTCTGTGGCACAATCGAGCGATCGCACTTTGGACAATGGGGTTCTCCTGCCCTCCCAAATAATAGTCTTAAGTAGTCATAAATTTCGGTCACTGTCCCGACAGTGGAACGAGGATTATGAGAAGTAGACTTTTGATCGATGGAAATGGCAGGACTTAATCCTTCTATAGCATCAACATCGGGTTTATCTAACTGTCCTAAAAACTGACGAGCATAGGCACTGAGAGATTCTACGTAGCGTCTTTGTCCTTCGGCAAAAATGGTATCAAACGCCAAAGATGATTTTCCCGAACCCGAAACTCCCGTAAACACAATCAACTGATTACGAGGTAACTCTAAATTAACGTTTTTTAAGTTATGTTGCCTCGCTCCTTTAATGCGAATCACGTTCTCGTTTACAGTTTGTTTAACCTTAGTATTTTTACCATTAGCCTTAGTAACGTTACTGGAGGAAGACATACAGACAGTGCTTAAGAGTTCTTAATCATATTAGCGTTTAAAGCACTTGTATCGGTTAGGAGATTAGACTGATTTCTGCAAAAAAAAAGCCAAGTAACTTACCTGGCTTTTTTTTTAGTTAGTACCCCCAAGGGAATTTGAATCCCTGTCGCCTCCGTGAAAGGGAGGTGTCCTAGGCCACTAGACGATGGGGGCTTAGTTTAGTTGCTTGCTTTACTCAAACTCGCAACGTTTTTAAATATATCGAATATTTTTGTTACTGTCAACACTTTTTGGGAAAAAAGTTGTTTAATTAATTCTCTTTAGATTTTCCAGCTAACAAGGTGACTTTACTGCCTTGATCTCTATTTTGACCACTTTTCCCTTTATATCATCAAGGTTAATCAAATTTATGTGAAAAGTCTATTGTAAACCTCGCTGCATTTGCCTGAGACGTTTCTGTGCGACAGGATCGAGGGCATTAAATAAAAAACGACCAGAAGGTTTTTTCTTAGTCTTTCTTTTGCTTCTAGTTTTGCGGGCTGCTTGGTCTACTTCTCCTGCCAACATTTGGGCTGAACGCCATTCTGCCCCATAGCCAACTACCGTCAATTGTTGTGCGCGATCGCTTGTAGCTACAATTAACCGGGTAGACTCTTGCTGATATTTTTTGTGCTTAAAGGTGGCGCAAAATTTTTCAATATAAGTATCAGCAGTTTCGGCAAAAGCTGTGTAATGTACCGATAATGCTGACGTATATTCTTCTGTACTACGAGGAGTATCTTGATAGTGAGCATCAAAAACTATTTTGGTGCGGTAGGCAACAGCAGCAGTGTAATTAATTAAGCACTCAATTAACTCACGGCGGGCTGCCTCTAAGCCATGGCGATCGCGACTTTTTTTTAAGTCCGACCAGTCGCCGATGATATTGTAACCATCGACGAGTAGTATTGCCTGGTAGGAGGAGGGGGGCATTGCAAATTGTTATTTTCTTAAAATTGGGAATGACATAATCCCCATTCTAAGCAAAATTGTTAACAAAAAGTTAAATAAAATAAAATAAATTTAAATTTATTTTATTGTCTTTCTGCTGCTAGTACTTTTTGTTTCATAGCGTTGGGTTCTCCTTGAGCAACAACTTTTCCTCCTTTTAACAAAAAAGCTCCATCGCAATAGTCCAGTTCTTCAAGACGATGGGTTACCCACAGAGCAGTCAGCTTGCGCTTTTTGACCAGACTTCTTACCTGAGCCACTAATTCTAGCTGGGTATCAGGATCTAGCAAAGCAGTGGGTTCATCAAATAAGATTACTTCGCAGTTACGAGCAATTGCCCCTGCGATCGCAACCCGCTGTTTTTGTCCTCCACTTAGAGCATGAATTGGTCGCCTTTCTAAATCTAGTAAGTTGACCGCATCGAGGGCTTCTTGAACTCTCTTTCTGACCTGAACTGGGGATAAATTCTCACTAACTAAACCAAAGGCAATATCTGCACCAACGGTAGGCATAACTAGCTGGTGATCGGGGTTTTGGAAGACAAATCCTGTCTTGTGGGGCATCACAATTGAGCCACTATCAGGAATAAGGAGTCCTGCTAACAGTCTTAACAAGGTTGATTTACCACTGCCGTTGTTACCCAACAACATCCAAAATTCTCCTTGAGGAACTTGCAGGGAACAACTATCGAGTACAACCGCCTCTGCAGACCAGCTAAAACATACTTCATTTACTGTAATAACTGCTGGCTTGTAGGATTTTACATCAATAGAGTAAGTCATTACTATACTTATTTATTGGTGGCGGTGGCAGCAAAGAAACCAGGTACTCGACCTTCTGCCATACCCCCAGACTTTTTATTGACGCTGACAGCACAAATTAAATTGCTCTTGACCGCTACTTTCTTATCCTCATCTTTGTCACAAGTAAGCTCTATTAGATCTGAACTGCCTGAGCGCATTGCCTGGAGAATTTCTTGATAGAGGTTTTGGGCAGCTTCAGACTCTTTGCGCTGTACGGAAATTGGTAAAGGAATGTCTTGTAAAACTATATCGATGGTAAACATAAAACTCTAATAAAAGATTGCAACAGTTAAATTATCTTCCAGATTCACAGAAATTTGCATCTTTCTTTTATTTTGAAATTGAAAAAATTTAATATTTTCTTTGGATTTGCTCTGGAAATATCAGCGTTTTTCTTCTATTATGTGTAGTATAAGTAAAGAAAAGTAAACTTTTCTCACAATTGATTTGATGTATTTTCGTGTCAAATCATTAAAATCGTAATAATTCTAACGATCTTATAAATATTAATTCGGAGATCTATTTACATGACAATAGCAGTAGGACGCGCTCCATCTCAACGCGGCATCTTTGATGCGGTTGATGACTGGCTAAAGCGCGATCGCTTTGTATTCGTAGGCTGGTCTGGTATTCTGCTCTTCCCTTGTGCCTATTTGGCAATTGGTGGATGGTTGACAGGAACTACTTTTGTTACCAGCTGGTATACTCACGGTTTGGCAAGTTCCTACCTCGAAGGTTGTAACTTCCTGACTGTCGCCGTATCCACTCCCGCAGACAGCATGGGACACTCTTTACTGTTCCTTTGGGGACCAGAAGCAGGGTGGAGCTTTACCCGTTGGTGCCAGATAGGCGGTTTATGGGCATTTGTGGCTTTACACGGTGCATTTGCACTGATTGGCTTTATGCTACGTCAGTTCGAGATTGCGCGCTTAGTCGGGATTCGTCCTTATAATGCGATCGCCTTTTCCGCACCCATCGCCGTATTTGTCTCAGTATTCTTGCTCTATCCTTTAGGACAATCTAGCTGGTTCTTCGCACCCAGTTTAGGAGTAGCAGGAATCTTCCGTTTCATCTTGTTTGTTCAAGGATTCCACAACTTCACCTTGAACCCTTTCCACATGATGGGAGTAGCAGGTGTACTTGGTGGAGCATTATTGTGTGCAATTCACGGAGCAACAGTAGAAAACACACTGTTTGATGACGGTGGCGAGGCGAACACTTTCCGCGCCTTCGAGCCGACTCAAGCAGAAGAAACCTACAGTATGGTAACAGCAAACCGTTTCTGGTCACAGATATTTGGGATTGCCTTCTCCAACAAACGTTGGTTGCACTTCTTCATGTTATTTGTCCCAGTAACAGGACTATGGATGGCAAGTATCGGGATTATCGGGATTGCTTTAAACTTGCGGGCTTACGATTTCGTATCTCAAGAGTTGAGAGCAGCAGAAGATCCTGAGTTTGAAACTTTCTACACTAAAAACATCTTGCTCAATGAAGGTCTAAGAGCATGGATGGCAACACAAGACCAACCACATCAAAACTTTGAATTCCCAGAGGAGGTTCTACCACGTGGTAACGCTCTCTAATCCTGCAGGTGGCGCAGGTCGCGACATTAACTCCACAGGTTTTGCCTGGTGGGCTGGTAATGCTCGTTTAATCAATCTTTCTGGTAAGCTGTTGGGCGCGCACGTTGCTCACGCTGGCCTAATCGTATTTTGGACTGGTGCAATGACTATCTTTGAAGTTGCACACTATGTCCCAGAAAAGCCCATGTACGAACAGGGCATGATCCTTATTCCTCACCTAGCAACATTAGGATGGGGTGTAGGGCCTGGTGGTGAAGTTATTAATACTTACCCCTACTTTGTAGTTGGTGTTTTACACCTCATTTCTTCCGCCGTTCTTGGTTTAGGCGGTATTTATCACGCACTTCGCGGTCCAGAAAAACTTGAAGAATATTCTAATTTCTTTAGTCAAGACTGGAAAGACAAAAACCAAATGACTAACATCATTGGTTATCACCTTATTCTTTTGGGTTGTGGTGCATTGCTTTTGGTATTTAAAGCGATGTTTTTTGGTGGAGTATATGACACCTGGGCTCCTGGTGGTGGAGATGTTCGGGTTATTACCAACCCGACCCTTAACCCAGGCACAATCTTCGGCTATCTAACTGCTGCTCCTTTTGGTGGAGAAGGTTGGATTATTGGTGTTAACAACATGGAAGACATTATTGGCGGTCATATTTGGATTGGTTTTATCTGTATTTCTGGCGGTATTTTCCATATCCTTACTAAGCCTTTTGGTTGGGCGCGTCGTGCTTTAATTTGGAACGGTGAAGCTTACCTTTCCTACAGTATTGGTGCTGTGTCTCTCATGTCATTTGTGGCTTCTTGTTACATTTGGTTCAATAACACTGCTTATCCTAGTGAGTTTTATGGTCCAACAAATGCAGAAGCTTCCCAAGCACAAGCCTTTACCTTCTTAGCTCGTGACCAACAAATGGGTGCAAACGTTGGTTCTTCTCAAGGTCCTACTGGTCTTGGTAAATACCTCATGCGCTCTCCCACTGGTGAAATTATTCTTGGTGGAGAAACCATGCGCTTTTGGGATTTCCGCGGTCCTTGGTTAGAGCCTATGCGTGGTCCTAACGGTATCGACCTAGACAAAATCAGAAATGACATTCAGCCTTGGCAATTACGTCGTGCTGCTGAGTACATGACTCATGCTCCTAATGCTTCGATCAACTCTGTTGGTGGTATTATCACTGAGTCTAACTCCTTTAACTTTGTCAACATTCGTCAATGGTTGGCTGCATTCCAGTTTATTATGGCTTTCTTCTTCCTAGTGGGTCATTTATGGCACGCTGGCCGTGCAAGAGCAGCTGCTGGTGGATTTGAAAAAGGTATCGAACGCGAAACCGAACCAGTATTATCTATGCCTGATCTAGACTAAATAACCAACTGTTGTAGTTATTTCAAGTCTAATCAAAGCTTGATGAATAAGTAAATAAGTAAGTCTCTGCTATTGAGCAGAGGCTTATTTATTCTTTAAAGGTTACATCTTAACCAAGATAACAAATCCGATTTTCCCAGAATTAGTAAACAGGCGTTGCTGATTATAAGTAGGAAACCGAAAAGTAATCTGCTCGTAGTTATTAGTTTTTAGTTATTAGTTTTTAGTCGATCTGTTCAGTTGCTAAAAGATAAAATCGTACCTCGATCCAGCAACGCCAGTAAACATTTAAAATTTACATTAAAAACGTAGTTATAAAATCAAACAAAGATCAAGTCAGATTAAGCCTTCTGATACGTTATAATTCAATCTGTTTGTCATATTATAAAGCGCATCACCCTTCAATCAAACTATCGGAAGTGCGATGACGATTGACACAGCAATTATTAATCCAGTCCTTATAAATTTTAATTTTAGTAGTAATGGCAGAAGATAAATCCCCAAATAAGCCACAAAGTGCCTCTAATTTAGCAGAAATTCGCGCCACCAGAATTGAGAAAGTAGCACAAATCAAGGAGTTGGGATTAAATCCCTATGCTTATAAATGGGAATCAAGCCATCATGCTGCTGAGTTACAGGAAAAATATGCTGATTTAGCTAATGGTGAAGAAGTAGAAGATCAAGTTGCGATCGCAGGTAGAATTATTGCCCGTCGTGTTTTTGGTAAACTAGCATTTTTTGAACTACAAGATGAGACAGGAAAAATTCAGCTTTATTTAGAAAAGAAAAAAATCAATAACACCATGCTCGACTTGGTGGGGGCATTTAATCATCTCAAAAAACTATCCGATACAGGTGATATTTTAGGCGTCAAAGGTACAATCAAAAGAACTGAAAAAGGGGAACTTTCGGTTTACGTCAGTGAGTTTCAAATCCTGACTAAATCTTTACTACCACTCCCCGATAAATGGCATGGTTTAACGGATACGGAAAAACGCTATCGTCAGCGTTATGTAGATTTGATTGTTAACCCCCAGGTAAGACAAACCTTTCGTATTCGAGCTAAAATTACTGCTGCGATCCGCCGTTACTTAGAAACCAGAGACTTTTTAGAAATTGAAACTCCAGTCTTACAAAGTGAAGCTGGGGGGGCCGATGCTCGTCCGTTTATTACTTATCACAATACCCTGGAGATGGATCTATATCTCCGCATTGCCACTGAATTATATCTTAAAAGATTGATCGTTGGTGGATTTGAAAAAGTATTTGAGTTGGGCAGAATTTTCCGCAACGAAGGGGTATCTACTCGTCATAATCCTGAATTTACTATGATTGAAGTATACCAAGCCTATGCTGACTATCACGACATGATGGCGTTGACAGAAAACTTGATTAGCAATGTAGCTCAAGAAGTTCTCGGCACAACTAAAGTTAACTATCAAGGAGATGAAATTGATCTGACTCCTCCCTGGCGTAGAGTGACCATGCACGAAGTTGTGCAAGATGCCACGGGGGTAGATTTTGCTCAGTTCAGCGATTTTGACTCTGCTAAAACAGCCGCTAAAGATGCAGGAATTGAAGTACCCTCCGACTGTCAAACCATTGGTAAATTGCTAAACGAAGCTTTTGAACAAAAAGTAGAAACAACTTTAATACAGCCTACTTTTGTCCTGGACTATCCTGTGGAAATATCTCCCCTAGCAAAACCTCATAGAGATAAACCAGGTTTGGTAGAAAGGTTTGAAGTGTTCATGGTGGGTAGAGAAACTGCCAATAGCTTCTCAGAATTAACCGATCCCTTGGATCAACGACAAAGACTAGAAGCTCAAGCAGCAAAAAAAGCCGCAGGCGATTTAGAAGCCCAAGATATCGATGAAGACTTTTTGGCAGCATTAGAATACGGTATGCCTCCCACTGGTGGTTTGGGTATTGGGATAGATCGCCTAGTAATGCTCTTGACAGACTCTGCTAGTATTCGTGATGTGATTGCCTTCCCCCTACTCAAAAATCAAAGTACGGCAATTAAGTCCTTTGACTATGATGCAGAGCAACAAATCCTACGCATCGTCTTTGGTAACGGTAGTATCTATAAATATTTAGATGTTCCTCAATCAATTTATAAAGAGTTAAAAGAAACAAGTTCTGTTGGTCAATACTTTAATTCCCAAATTAGGGATAAGTTTGGCTTTGATCGTGAAGTCTAATCATGAAGCTTGCTTGTTAAGCATTCTTTTCCCCACAGAAAAAGCCAACTACTATATCACCTTAGCAAGCAATAAAAACTTTGATTCAAGATCTCAGACTAACGTTTATCCTCGATCTTTTTGACGGCGCATATCAAGCCACTGTTGCAAAATTATTGCAGCTGCACGGCGATCGACTGCGCCTTTGTCGCGAGTTGAAAACTTTTTTTGAGCTTTAAGTTGGGCTTCTGCTTCGACTGAAGTCAAGCGTTCATCTACATATTCAATTGGTAACTGTAGAATCTTGGCAATTTTATTAGCAAACTTCTGGACTTGCTCTGCCTGAAATCCCACCGTACCATCTAAAGAGTAGGGTAAGCCAATAACCAATATCTCTACTTGTCTATCTTCAATGATGTTTTGTAGCTGTTTGATATCTTCAGCCAAAGAAGTACGGTAAATAGTAGTTAAGCCAGTGGCAATTAAACCTGTGCCATCGCAGCCAGCTACTCCCATCCGCTTTTTACCCACATCTAATCCTAAAGCCGAAATTCTTTTCATATATCCAGTCTAGATTGAAATCAATAGTTTTTAAAATGGTACATTGGTTAGTGGTTAGTTAATACCTACAGGGCTAACTTTCTATTCCCTACCAAAAATTACTATTCTCACAATGTGATGCCATTATAGAGTTAATGTATAGTTTTACAATACTTTCTTGGTAATTATGTTAAGTTTGCAAAACTCTGTAGCTACCTTAAATAAAGATATCTTAAGACTTCACTTGTATTTTATACTTATACTTGTCTCTATTATATTGATTGATTTTACATCACAAGTCTGGTAGAGCCATTTAATCTTTAGAAGACATAAATTCTTTGCCTTTCAATAACTCATATTAGGGATTTATCCGAATAATTAAATCGTACTAATATCCTAAATTTATATAGTACTAAAGTCCCAACCAGTAGCAGTAGCAGTAGCAGTAGCAGTAGTATTTAGAGTGTTTTAACTCACTTAAACTAAACTAAGCCACTATTAGGCGGTTTAAAAGATTTTCCAGAATTATTTTTTTTCGATGGGTTAAATTGATTAGCTTTAGAAGAAAAAATATTTTCCTGCCTGACAATATTCTGATAGGAACTAGAAAAAGACTTTAGTATAGATATACGAGAAGGAATAGGAGCGCGAGCAGGTTTTAGACCCTGAAGTACATCTGATAACTGTAAACCCTCTAAAGGTTTAGCTTCCTTGATTTTGTGCCATACAGAGCGAGACATTAACAGAGTATGTTCGACAGAAGTAGCACCTATTTTGTTAAAGTACTCTTCTCTCTCTGGTTGATAATCAGCAGAAACTATTTCCAAAGGTTGAGAATAGATTTGGCTTTCATCGGCCAAACCATGTTTACGCTCAAGTGATTTATGAACTATTTGCGCCATCTGAGCAGTCAATTTGGGATAGAGCCAAGTATAAGCTGGATTTACCGTTAATTGCGCTCGGTGAGGGCGAGAATTGTCTTTAGAAGACTCCAATCTAAAATAACCAATTGCTGCTTTACGTTGAGGCTCAAAAACATAACCACTTACGACGTCTGTGCCGTTAAGCCAATGTCGAATTTGGCTAACTGCATTCTGCACAAGATTGGTTTTAAAGTCTTCTACATGGCGGTCAAATACTTGACGGAGTAGAGGAGGCATAGATACGCAATCGAGTTGATAAAGTAGTGGTGCATCAGCATTACTAATCGGCAAAAAGTTAGGTAGATCTGGATTTTGCTGGGCTAGTTGGGCAATTAATTCTGAAGAGATTTGCCAATAAGTCATCTGTGCTAAAGGCTGAAAACCATTTTCTCGATAAAGAGCTAAATGATTTTTTTCATTAACATTTACCTCTAACATCCATGTCCGCGCTTCCCAAATGTTTTGTAGACAGTAGCGCAACAACTGTGAACCAATTTCTTTTTGAGTTTTGAGTAACTCTAGTTGGGGGGAATTACTGTTAAGTAAAACCCTCTCTACTCTCCAGGTACTACGAGTACTATTAAGAGAGGACACTTGTATTAAACCAAGAACCTCTTCTAGCTGTTGAGCAACATATACTCGCCAACCATGGTAGTAGGAATGAGGTAGCAGACTCAAAAATCTTTTTAGTCCGTACCATGAACCCACTTGCTCTAGTTCTCTATCTATGGTTATAAGACGCTTGGAAGTTTCTTTGGCGACGCATTCGCTCACCAAAGCATTAATTGCATCCACGTCACGATACTGAAGAGGACGAACTATAAGCTGATCATTATCAGGTACGGATGAAGTCATGGTTTTTTGTTAATCAACCCTCTCTAATTGCCATAAAATTTGATTTCCTTCTCGTCTAACTCTGGATACAACCCAATTACGCCAAGACCAATGATCGCCTCTACTGGTTACAGCACTAGCATTAATATCCATTAAATCTGCCAATTCGGAACTGCTGATTAGATAACCTTTGCTAGCTATTTCTTCAGCGATTCTAAGAGTATCAATTAAGTCCCTTAGTTGGGTAACTCTTTCTTCACTTGATATTCTGATTTCTTCCATTGTGCTGTTTGATGATTCCGTCATAGCTAGCTAGAATTTAAACACCTTAATGATTAGTTATGAAAATGAAATTATATCTTGCGGATACTAAAGTTTATCCGATAACTTGATTACCGTCATCTTAGCTAATTTGAACGAGAGTTATCTGCTACTAGGTTAATATATCTTGAACGAGCTGGTTGAAAATTTGGTTTAATTTCTAATGATTTTTCATAACTAGCAATAGATTGATCCCAACTTTCTAGTTGTTCTAGAGCGCAGCCACGGTTATACCAGAATAAATGATTTCCTGGCATTATTCCAATCGCATTGTCCCAACTTTCTACTGCTTCTGACCATTTTTGCAATTGATACAAGGCATGAGCACGATCATTCCAAGCTTGGTAGTTATGAGAGTCTATAGCTAAGGCATTTTGAAAAGATTCTATTGCCTCTTCATATTTGCCCAAACGACCCAAAGCACTGCCTCTATTATGCCAGGCTTCTGATAAGTTGGGATTGATGTTTAGAGCTTTTTCCCAAGAGGCGATCGCTTTGACAAATTCTCCTGCACTAACTTGTTTTAGTCCCAAATTAAACCAGCTTTCGATTAACTCTAAACTAGAAGGATCAAAGTCATTAGCCTCGACTTTTGGAGATTGCTCAACTGCTTCGATGGCTAGGTTGTCTAGCTTAAGTAGAGAAACATTAAGTTTTTGTGATATTTGTTGGGCTAGTTCTTCATCTTCTCGAATTAAATCGATCACCCGTTGTAAATCGATAGTAACAGGAGCTGGTTCTTTTTGCTGCGCTGGTGAAGAAGTATTTGTATCCGCAGTAACAGATAATGAATTATCTTTTGGTACTTCCGACTTTACTGTCTCCAATGAACCCGATGTTTCTTCTTGAGTGATAGGGGATAAAGACCAATCTAATTCAGGAACAGTAAACAATTTCTGTTGTTGCTCATCCAACTGGTCGGTATTGAGTTGACCCGTAGCTAAATCAATCTCAACTAATTTATCTTCGGTTGCTGTGTCGAAATCTTGGCTAGACAACTCAAATTCAAATTCTTCATTACTAGTAAAGTTAGTAATTTCTTCCTCTGAAGCAATGTCGCTTTCTGGCGGTAAATTTGGCGTAGATGATACTGACGTCAGGTTTTCGGCAGTTTCTGGATTTTGCGGCTCATTTTCTACTGTTTGCTTCAAAGAGACATCTTGCTCTGAAGATAAATTGGTTTTTGCATCTTCAATCACAGAAGAAGCTAGTTCAGAAAAATCAGTCGGTAATCTCTCGGATAAAGTTTTCTCTGCCTCTACGTTTGAAGAATCTGCCACCAAATCTGAGCCAACATATTCCCAGACTACATCTTCTGTGTTGCCAAACAACAGTTCTCGTCCAATCCGATTAGAAACTACACCAATTTGGCTGACTTCAGGAGAAGATTGAGTGAGTTCTCCTAAACGAATCATCACCGATCCTAGTTGTCGCTTCGATGCGATTGGCAATTTTAATAATTTGACTCGCAAACTTTCTAGCCAAGCAACCCAATCTTCTTGTTTCCCTCGATCGCCTAGTTGACTAAAGAATTTAATAATTCTTTGGTCGTGCCAACCATGAGAAATTCCTTCTAATAGTTGATTGAATAAAAATTCATAATCAGCATCGGTCAAAGAAGTAATCGATGTTGATATTTTATCTTCAGGCTTTTGTGAGTCTTGATTAGCCTGAGATGAGTTAGAGTTTGACTGTTGGTTATCTTGCTTGACTTGCCCAATCGTATGACTCATTACCTTAGATCAAATATACTGATTTTAAGAGTGAAGCTAAACTAATTTCACTAAATATTGCTCAATTGTACAGGGATAATTTTCTACTAACTAGTGGAAAATAAAAAAGTCCACATTTACTATGCCTTACGAACCTCTACACCACAAGTACAGACCACAAACTTTTAGAGATTTAGTTGGTCAGGAAACGATTTCCCTAACTTTAAGTAATGCTTTAAAACAAGAAAAAATTGCTCCAGCATATTTATTTACAGGTCCCAGGGGAACGGGTAAAACTTCTAGTGCCAGAATTTTAGCAAAATCTCTTAATTGTTTAACTAGCAGTCAACCAACTCCTGACCCCTGTGGTGAATGTGAAGCCTGTTTAGCGATCGCTAATGGTTCGGCCTTAGATGTAGTAGAAATTGATGCTGCCAGTAATACTGGAGTCGATAATATTCGCGAAATTATTGAGCGATCGAGATTTGCCCCTGTTCAATGTCGTTACAAAATTTATGCTATTGATGAATGTCATATGCTCAGTACAGCAGCGTTTAATGCCCTGCTTAAGACTTTAGAAGAGCCTCCTCCGAGAGTTGTCTTTATTTTAGCAACTACCGATCCCCAACGAGTCCTCTCAACGATTATTTCCCGTTGTCAACGGTTTGATTATCGGCGTATTCCCTTGCCAGAGATGATTAGCCACTTAAAGTATATTGCCGATGCCGAAAATATTGCGATCGCCGATGAAGCCATCACTTTAATTGCTCAAATTGCTAATGGCGGCTTAAGGGATGCAGAAAGTCTTTTAGATCAACTTAGTTTGTTGCCAGAAAAAATTTCCGTAACTAAAGTTTGGGATTTAGTAGGTGCTGTACCTGAACAAGATTTATTAGAGCTACTAAGAAGTATCAGAAACAACTTACCTGTAAAAATCCTACAGCAGTGTCGTATTCTATTAGATCGAGGACGAGAACCCCTAGTAGTTTTACAGAATTTAGCTGGTTTTTATCTCAACCTTTTAATTGCCAAAACTGCTCCTCAACGTCTTGATATGGTGGCGGTAACAGAAACTTGCTGGCAAGAATTGTGTAGCGAAGCAACTAATTGGGAGATTGCTCGGATTTTATTGGGACAACAACAACTCAAAGAAGGAGAAACTCACTTAAAAAATACAACTCAACCTCGTTTGTGGCTAGAAGTAACCTTATTGGAATTATTAGCCAATAGTAATTTACCTAATTTGCCTGACACTACTATTGACTTGGAAAGTGTGGTTAATCCACCAAGATCAGCTTCTGCTAAACCAGATAATTCTGTATCGACAGCCAAGACTCAATTAAAGACTCAATCAGTTAATGGAGCAATTTTCGAGAATAATACTCCTTCAGTAAATACGGTAAATACTACTTTGTCTCAGGCGATCGTTCCTAGGTCTAATTATATTCCAGAGCCAGAAAGAAACAAACAAGAAGCCCAAAGCGATCAAGCCACCGTTCAACAGGTTAATCATACCTCTCCAGAAATTCCCAGTCATACTTTGGCAACTGTATCTCAATCTGCTAAACCAGTCTTTGAGCCACCAGCCAAAATCCCTGCTCAAAATCCTAATGTAGTTACCAATAATCTGGCTAATGAAGAGATTTGGGACAAAGTTGTTAGTTGTCTACAGCCCCCGACAACTCAGGCATTATTAAAACAGCAGTGCCACTTAGTTAGTTTTGAAGGCTCAAGTGCAATTGTAGGTATTAGTTCAGTCAAATTGCAGAGATTGCATCAAGGCAAAGTTGCCAATATCGAAGCGGCTTTTGCTCAAGTTTGCCAGCGTAAAATCAAAGTCCAGTTAGAAGTAGCCAGCCCGAAGCATTCCTCCGCTAAAAACTCCTCTACATCGATCGATAATCTTAGATCTCAGACACCAAAACCCAGGCAAAATTCCAGTCACACTCCATCATCAGTAGATAGTCATCAGATATCCCAGCCAAAAGCCGATTATAGTCAAGCTACACAACAAAACTTCAGAATTCAGGATCAAGTAACCGAAATCCATAAACTTAATTCTCCTGTGACAAAGTCTTCAGAATCATTAAGTAATTCCCAATCTTCTGTAAATGAAGTCTCTATGTTACCTACCCCTTTTGTTTCCCAAGTTGAAAATAATGTTTTAAATACTTCAGAATCAATTGCCGATCGAGGTTTAAATCAGCATTATACAGATGATAATTTGCAGCAGGCGATAAATAACCTTACTCATAGTTTTGAAGGGGAATTAGTTCAATTAGAAAATACTCAAAATCAATTTTTCAAGGTTTCAGCAGCATCGGAACAACCAGAGGTAAGTGCTTCTAGTCGAGGTAGACCAAATGATGAAGATTATGATGATGAATGGTAAATGCTTTTTAGTACATAAATACTATTGTATTGCGGAGACGACTAGCATGGAATGACCAACTGTTGAATGTTGGGTCAAACTAACAGCTTATAAAAACCATAGAACGATATATCAAGTTAGTAGTAACTCGATAAAGAATTTTGTTCCTTTGACTCTCACAAGTATTATCGTGAAAAAGTCTTGATTAACTGTTTATTTTGGTAGTAATCTGTAATTGCCCGATTAAGCTTCAAAACAGATAAATTCAGCCATTATTATCATGACAGCAACACCATTAGTCAATCCCGATAATCAGCAATTATCTGATCCCAACTGGCGTTTAACTCCTGGCTACATTGAAGATAGTGGCTCGGATGTAGAATCAGTACATATTTTGTTAGGTCGCTTTTTAACCGACCGCGATTCGGCAGACCCTTTACCAGAAAAAGAATTATTTTCCCCAGATGGTAAATTTGAATGGAGATACGCTCAACCGTTAGAAAAAACAATCACTTCTGAATCTGACCTCAATTTTCTGGCGCAGCAACCTAATTTATTCCGCAACGCTATTACCATTATTGAACCTTGGGAACACGTCGGCAATAACGATTACGGTGAAGAAGTACGGGCTTCTAAAAATGTGGCTTTTATGGCACAAAAAATCGCTGATTGTGATTCGATTTTGTTCCCCGTATGGTCTACAGGTACGCTCGATCTGGAAAAAGTCATACCTATTATTAGCTCTAGTATGGCGGTGGTATTGGAAGGAGGACATCCTTCAGTTCACAATGCAGAAGAATGGACACAGCCTAACTGTTCCAGGGACGATATGTTTGCGCTTGTGGAAAAACTCTTACTATCGCGATCGCCCCGTAGTGCGCCAGCTATCTTTATTTGTGTTAGCCACCAACTAGCAGCAGAGTGCCACATCCGTCTGTTGCGTAAAGCGGTTCAAGAAGTCTTGAGTGTCGAAACTCTCAAGCGAGATAAGGAAGGAGAAGCCTTAGCCTCATTAAAACTAGCCTGTGAAAAAATCAAATCAGTGGGCGAAAATCTCAAAATTGAAAAGCGAGATGGTCGTATAGTAGCTCAAGGCTGGCATGACGATAACTTCGC
This sequence comes from Pleurocapsa sp. MO_192.B19, assembly GCA_030064975.1. Taxonomy (GTDB): domain Bacteria; phylum Cyanobacteriota; class Cyanobacteriia; order Cyanobacteriales; family Xenococcaceae; genus Waterburya. Next base: position 18,079 of record JASJDX010000009.1, on the reverse strand, counting down.
AGTAGTCCTCAATGAAGAGAAAGAAGTAGGCGATCGCGTTTTACTTCCTTATACTCGATGTTCAAGTTTTTAAGCTACAGCTCGATATTTGAGAGTAGGTGTTGGTTCTAATCGACCCAAATCCCTACCACTCATATGTTTACCGGAAGGTCGGAGGCGAAAGAATTCTTTGACCGACAGGCTTAGTCTCATCAGTTGCGCCTCGGGATTCGGCGCTTGTACTAATTGCTGGACACTGGCCAATAAAGCCTCCATCTGAATGGTGCGTTGTAGGCTACCCACAGTATATGCAGGCAGTTTGTTTTCAACACGGGCTAGTTGTTCAGGATGAAGTAGCAGACACAGGTCAAGCAACAAGCTCAGGGTCAGGCCACGACTTGACCCCTCTTCACCCGTCTGCTTGGCCAATTGTGCCCAGCCTTCATAGGACTTCCAGTCCTCGAAGAAAACCTCTACCAACCATCTCAGAGTATAGGCTTGGACAATATCGATGGTGCGCCAAGTCAAATCAGTGGCCACCAAATAGCGATAATCTTGCTCTCCAGGATACTTGAGTGCGATGACAAATCGCTTTTGACCATGAGCACAGACCTCTAGGCGAGCACTAGCCACGGTAGCGATAATCGGAGCTTGACCACGAATGCTCAGCACTTGAGCCACCCCTTGATATTTCGAGAAGTAGGTATTCACATGTTGCTTTCGATGCCGATAGCGAATATTTTGGTTGTGGTGCAACTGACTAATGACTTGGACTCCCCCAAATAAGGCTGCGGCCGCATCCATAAATTTCGCCTGACCGTATAGAGCGTCTGCTACCACGCTTTTGACCTTGATGTGACTATGGCGGCGGCGAAATTGCGACCTCATTTTCAGTGCCAATTGCGCTTTAGTCGGATATTGGGGATTAGGAGCTGGAGCCGCTGGACGCTCTTTTTTGACCACTCCCTGCTTTTGAAGACGCTTGTCTTCTTTTTTCCAAGCTTGTTGTTCAGGGTCCGCTTGATAAAACTCAAATCCAACCGGCAAGCTCACTTTGGGGGTTATCAGCATTAACAGCACTATAGTTTGACCGTTGATATACCCCCCACTACTCTTATCCTTAATTTTGTGAGCCTTAAATATCCGCTTGGTCTTCTTGCTGCGCCCGTGATCTGAGTCGTCAGTGACCAACACCCCTTCCTGAATACCATGGTCTCTCAGGACTATGTCTACCCCCACTTGTAGCATCATCGACCACGGTAACTTAGCCTTACGGAACATCCAGGATAAGGCTCCCATCTTGTATTTCCCTAGACTCGCCCGCTCAAATCTGGCCCAACACACACTGTTGGTCATAATTATCGCCATCAGGCAAAAGCCTAGCCACCCACGCTGAATTCGGCTCAACCCCAGCTCTGGTTGGTGAATTTTCAGACCTTTGTCCAATTCGTTGATAAACTCTTCGACAAAGGGTAAGGGGTTGCTCAGAAGCATTGCTCTCTCTTCTTGTACTGACTCTCAGACAAGTATTATACGGCTAGCCCGAAAAAAACTTGAACATCGAGTTATAAAACTCCCACACAAAAAGATTCATCAATTCCCATCGAATTACTCAGCATTCACGAGGTAATGGCGGATGAATTAGAGGGAGTAATTGATAATACGATTCTGCGTTATGAAAATGATATTAATATTGCCATGTTTCACTCCGACGAAGTGAACGAGGAAGCAATTTTGTTTGCTAACTGGGCATACATGACTTTGCATAATGCAATCGTGCTTTATCGCTATACAGTAGCAGCTAGCCCTCTATCTTGGCTGTTACAAATGCCTTATGCAGTAGAAATTTTGGCATCTACCGAAGTTGATGGCGAAATCTTAACCGAGTGTTCTTGCACCTGTATCAATTACAAAGATTTTGAAACGAAAAAGATTCGTCGTTCTTTTACCTGTCAGTTTCACCCCGAACTTCTCTCCGATCTTAGAGATATTGGTAAACGTCCGGCCCCTTCTTATGCCGAATTAAAACAAAGTGATGGGATGCGCTTGTTGGCTAGATTACTTTATGAGGGAATGCAGGAATAATACCAAATCTGAATCACATTTCAGTAGGTAGGCTTAATTAAGTTTAAGTTAAAGATGAAGGGCGGCAGAGCAAATAGTTTAATCAAATTTTATCTTAGTAAGAATTGGTTGATTTTTGCTGCGGCATCACGCAATATTTCAGGCTCCTTAACTAAAGCAAAACGAACATAGCCTTCTCCCGCTTTTCCAAATCCTGCACCAGGAGATGCCGCAACACCAGTTTGAGCAACTAGTTGAGTACAGAATTCAACAGAGTTATCTTGCCAGGATGGAGGAAGTTTTGCCCATACATACATGGTTGCTTGGGGTGATGTTACTTGCCAACCAATTTTATTCAGGGCTTGAATAAAAACATCTCGGCGATGTTTGAAAGTAGCTACGGTTTGAACCACAGATTCTTGTGAACCCGATAATGCAGCGATCGCACCATTTAAAATGCCACGATATTGGTTAAAATCGACTACGGCTTTAATTTGTCTTAGAGCTTGAATTAAAGAGCTATTACCGATGGCATAACCAATACGAAACCCCCCCATATTATAGGATTTGGAAAGGGTAAAAAATTCAATTGTCAGTTCTTTGAGGGGATCGGCTTGCAGTATTGAAGGAGCAAGAGAGCTAAAATTTGTATCTGCCTCATTAGTAAATACTAAATCGACGTAGGGAAAATCATGAACTAGAACTAAATTGTGTTGACGACAAAAGTTTACAGCTTGTTGAAAAAAAGTTAGAGGGGCGATCGCTGTTGTGGGATTATGGGGATAACTTAGCACCATCATTTTAGATTTAGCTAAGGTTGCGGCTGGAATATCTTCTAATATGGGCAAAAAATCGTTTTTTGCTCGCAGTGGCATCGGATAAATTTCTCCTCCCGCCAAATAAACTCCCCCTGCATGGGAAGGATAGCCAGGATCTAGGAGTAAAGCAACGTCTCCAGGGTTAAGAATTGCCAGAGGTAGGTGGGCTGTACCTTCTTGAGAACCAATTAGCTGTAAAACTTCGGTTTCAGGATCGACAGGGATGCCAAATCGATTGGTGTACCAATTAGCTACAGCAACCCTAAAGTCTTTTGTCCCAGCGTGGAGTAAATAACCGTGGGTATGACGATCTTTTAAAGCAGTTTCTATCACTTTAATCGTCGGTTCGGCTACAGATAAATCTGATGAACCCAAAGACAGATCGATAATTTCTCTTCCTAAGTTTCTCGCTTGAGTCTTTGCTCGATCCATATCGGCAAATACATTATGAGAAAGAGCTTGTAAACGTTTGGCAAATTGCATCTAAATCTCAATTATTAATTTTTATTAATTTTTAATTTCTGACTTTGTTCTCAACTAAATATTTCTGATTCAAATAAGAAATCTAATATGGCGATTGGCAATTACATAAGATAAGATTGACACTCGTTTATACTACTTAAATCCATACTTAAGTCCAAAATATACCCCCAAGTTAATCTTATTAAATAATTTTTAGATGAATCCTAAAAATGCTAATTCTTCTATGCTTTCTTGGCAAAATAGCAACTCAATCAATCCTGATAATTCTGATATGCGATCGCTGAGGCTAATTCAATCCGCCGATCATCTTGATCGACCAACTCAACAGCAAAAAAAGACAATTTCGCATATTTATTCTCAACAAGCACTGATATATTTTCAGCAGAAAAATTGGCACAAAGCAATTCTGGCTTGTAAAAATGCTCTAGAAACTTTTCCTGATAACGCAGATGCTTATAAAACATTAGGCAATGTCTTACAACGTCAGGGCAAAAAAGCCGCAGCTTTGGGAGTATATGCTAAAGCATTGGTTATTGATCCTAATTCAGCACCCATATACGCTAATTTAGGTAGCTTTTATGCAGAGCAGAAAGACTGGCAACAAGCCTTAGATTATTTCCAACAAGCCGTAATTCTCGATCCTAGTTTAGCTGGAGCATATCGTAGCTTGGCACAAATTTGGGAAGAATTGGGAGATACGGACAAAGCTATAGAATGCTTTTGTCAAGCAGTGAATCTTGAACCCCAAACTTTAATCCCAGAAGAATATTTTAGCTTTGGTAAAATATTATATCAGCAAGGAAAAGTTAGAGAAGCCAGCATTTTTTACATTCAAGGAGTGAAACTAAATCCTCGTGCAGAAAAAGAGCTAGCCCAGCTAGTTAAAATACTAGAGGAACTTGAAGAGTGGCAGCAGTCAGTAGTTTATTACCATCAGTTGATTGCATTGAACCAAACTGATGACAATTATCAGCAAAACCAAACTACAGCTGCCAAGCCGATTAAAAGCCTACTGTCTCGCTCTAAAGCTAGAGCCAAAAAAGCAATTAGCCACCGCCCTAGCCCAGAAAATACCACCTCATTAACTAAAAATAATACTTCTCGATTATTATCCCAGCCTAAATCTGATAATCATCAAACCTCAACTAAATCTTTGCCACAGACTCTGCAGATTTTACCCACCACTATCACTTTTCCAGAGCAAACTAAGGATAATAATTCTCCTAGCGTAGTTGATTCTGCTACCGATGAGTTGCCTAGCTCTAAGAATTCATCTCATGAGGACAAAAAACCAGATTCAGCAGTTTCTTGGAATGATTTAGGCAGTCTATACGCCCAAAAACAACAGTGGGAAAAAGCAATTAGTTGTTATCAAGAAGCACTCCAAGTCGATCCTAAATTTGGTAGAATTCACCGTAATTTGGCAAGAGTTTACAACAAACTCGAACAACGAGAAAAAGCGGTTCAATATTGGTATGAAGCTTTTACTTTAGAACCAGATCGGGTTAAACCAGAAGAATATTTCAGTTTGGCAAAAAGTTTGTTAGAGCATAATCAAGTCGAGGAAGCGATCGCCTGTTTACGTCGTACAATTCAATTGCAGCCAAATTTTGACCAGGCTTATTTAATTTTAGGCAAAATTTTAGAAAAACAGGGAAAACAAGAGGAAGCTCAAAATTGTTATTTGCAAACAAGCAGAAATAAATTATAGCTAACAGCTAATAGCTAGAATAAAGAATAGCAGGTAATTTTTACCTGCTTACCCAATAAATATTTTGACCAACGGTAACAGTAGGCTTAGTCGCCTGTAGGCGGAGTCCCGTCCCATCTACGTGGGATAATATCAAGCACGATGCCTACAGCTAGGCTACGCCAATCAAGATGATCTGTGACTAAAACAACTGGATTTTATTTATCCAGTTGAGAACGCAGTTCGTCTAATTCAGCATCAATTACCGCATCTCGGGGAGTAGAAGTTGATGTATCAGCAGCCTCTAATTTTGGTGTTTCTGCCGAAGTACCAGATAATTGAGCTTTCATAGCTGCTAGTTCATCATCAACCCCACTACCAGCTTCTAAAGCCGCAAACTGTTGTTCAATACCAGTGCCACCTAATTCTGCCGCAGTTTCCGATTCGGCTTCTAGCTGCATTACTTTATCTTCCATGCGCTCAAATGCACCCAAGGCGCTACTGGTATCAATACCAGTCATAGTTTCCTGTAGCTGCTTGTTGGCTTTTGCTGCATTGGCTCTGGCTCTAAGCATATCTTTCTTGGTTTTAGCTTCAGAAATTTTGCTTTCTAGGGCAATCAGGTTGCGCTTAAGAGTAGTAACCTGACTGCTTTGCTGATCTAACTGAATTTTCAAGCTAGCAGCAGTATCGCTAAATGACTTCTTGCGTACTAATGCTTCCCGTGCTAAATTTTCATCACCCTTAGACAAAGCCAATTGCGCTCTTTGCTGCCAATTATTAGCTTCTGACTGGTTTTTGTTATATTGTTGCTCGGTACGTTTTTGAGTAGCGATCGCTCTGGCAACAGCTTGACGTAGCTGTACCAAATCTTCCTGCATATCAATTACAGCTTGTTCCAAGACTTTCTCTGGATCTTCAGCTTTGCTAACTAAATCGTTAATATTGGCTCGAACAACTCGGCTAAGGCGATCGAATAATCCCATGACTTTGTATATCCTTTAATCGTTTACAAAATAGTTTAAGTTTGGCAGACTCAAGGATACTAAGTCCACCACAAATTATCTAATTAAGAGAGTGATTTTCGTCTTCACATCTCTAGTGTGACACATTCTCCTAGTGTACTGTCTATCTCAAAATAAAATGTACGATTGTACCAAAAACACAAGATCTTTATGAGGGCAAAACTAAATTAATGTCTATGAATTCATGACCACGTTTGAGTCTTATGTATAATCTAAGGCTAAGAAATTAATCTTTAACAATGGTTAACAAGAAATGCTACGCTTCTTTGAAACGTGGTGTCGAATATTGGAATAAGTGGAGAAAAAATAATTTACATATTCAGCTCGATCTTAGAGGAGCAAATCTAGGCGGTAAAGTATTTATTGGGATCAATTTTATAGGAGTCGATCTGGCTGGGGCGAACTTAGTTAAAACAAATCTGACGGGTGCTAATCTTGATGGAGCGAACCTAACAGATGCCAATCTAACAGGTGCTAACCTAGCAGGTGCTAGTCTAGTTGGGACAAATCTAACAGGTGCTAATTTAGTAAAAAGCAATTATAGAAGCGCGGAATTTGTAGGAGCTAATTTAAGCCTTGCAGATTTAGCCCAAGCAGATTTAAGAGTAGTAGATTTTACTGCCGCAGATCTTCCTGAGGCTAATTTTAGCCAAGCAAATCTTAAAGAGGCTAATTTTTTAGGGGCTAATATTAAGGGGGCTAATTTTAAACTAGCACAGCTTAACAAAACTAATTTCAAAGACGCTAATTTAACTAGGGCTTGTTTAACTAAAGCTGATTTGAGTGAAGCTAATCTAGAGCGAGCTAATTTAAGTAAAGCTAATTTAATTCAAGTTAACTTAAGACGAGCTAATCTGTTTAAAACAAATTTAAGTAAAGCTAACTTAAACGAAGTCAACTTAAATCAAGCTAATCTTCTCAAAGCTGATTTAACTGAATGTTGTTTAGTAACAGCTAACTTAACTCAAGCTAATTTAACTCAAGCCAGTTTAGCCAAAGCTAATTTAACTCAGGCTAATTTAACTCAGGCTAATTTAACTCAGGCTAATTTGGCTGCAACCCAAGCATGGGCAAGTAATTTTAATCAGTGTATTTTGACAGGAGCTTGTCTGGAAAATCTGCAAATTGACCGCAAATCCAGCTTTGAACGAGTAATTTGTCAATATATTTATTTGAAATACTATCAAAAATACCGCCGCCCCCAAAATAGCCAACAAAACTTAACTTCAGAAGAGTTTAACTTAATTCTTCAAGATTTATTAGGCTCAATTAACATCATTTTTGACGATCGCATTGATTGGACTGTTTTTCGTCGTGCTTTTAGAAAGTTACAGCGACAATATCACACTCAAACAATTGATATTAGAGCTATTGAAGTTCTGCCTAATCAGCACTTTTTAGTCAAACTTAGAGTTTTGCCTGGCTTAGGGGTTAATGCTATTGAACAGTATTTTTGGCGACAATATAAGTCTTGCTTGTTGGTTCAACAAGAATTGAACCCCCAAAATAATCGCGAAAATCACTAAAGATCACTTAAAAGATAACTTGCTTACATTTGCTGAAATTATTCCTTAAATTAAATTAATCAAACGGGTAAAGATAGGCAGGAAAATTTTCTTGTTTTAACCATGATACAAACTCATCTGCTTGATTTTTATCAGTAAAAGCACCTAAGTAAATAAATACCCCTTGAGGAAAATTTACCAAAGAAACCTGTTTGACTTTTTGTCGTGCTAATGACAAAGAGCGATCCCCTGTATACTCAGTTAGAACATAATAGTACTGATGATTAATTGACGATAAAGTAGCTACATTATTTAAAGGAGCAAGAGCAGGGCTAATAGGTGTAACGGCTGGTTGCTGTGCTTTAACTGAAGCATCTCCGACAGTTTTAATCGCGCTCAAGGTACTAAGATTGAGGGGCATGAATTCCTCAGTAGCTAAATTGGCATTGCCCACAGTAGATACGGTCGATCGATCGTCATTTGATGAGTTTATTGCTGTTTGGGAATTGCGCCAGATAACTGCACCTGACACTAGATTGGCAAAAAAGATAATAGCGATCGCACTAATTCCCCAAGGGCTCAGCAAACTATCTAACCAATTTCTATCTCGATATTTTACTTCGGAGTAATCTAAATCTGATTGGGGTTCAGCTTCTTGTGGTGGTGGTATTTTATCTTCTAACTCGGCATTTAAAAATAACTTAGGTGCACTCAACCCAGCATTAGATTTATTTCTGTGAGGATTAAAAATATTAATCGTTCCTGTAGCAAATGGTTTATGAACAATACTAGATTTTAATTGGGAGTTACTTGTAGATTTTTTCTCTCTATTGCTCAAGTTTTTGTCAGACATATTGCTAAACAATTTAAAGGCTAAATCAAGCTTAATTTAACGATTGAATTGTCTAGCTTAACTTCTTTATTGAAAAATCGCTTTTACTTTTGATTAATAATTTTAAAAATTTAATTACCTAAGATCTATCTTAAGCTCCTAAGAGCAATTGCTCGATATTATTAACCATACGAATGACTTCTTGGATGATTTGCTCAGAGCTAATTCCCAAAGTGATTTGTAACAGAATACAAATTGCTCCAATGGTCAATATTGTTTTGATACTCGCTTTAAAAACTTTAATTAACCAAGTAAATAGTAGGCATAAAATAATAACTGCGGCGAGGGGAATAATTATTTCTACTGACATATACGTATGACTCTATTCAAGTTTTAATTAGGTGTTAGCAGTTAGGTTTAAGGTACTAGTAGACGTGGGCGTAAATAATACCACTATTAATTTGAGTTGAAAGCCTTGTAATATCTAACTCGCTACTCGCTACTTGCTACTCGCTACTTGCTACTCGCTACTTGCTACCTAAGCGCAGCGGTACTAAGTATTCTTGACCGCAAAAATACGAGTTTAGTTTCCCCAAAAAAAAGAGAGGGAACAATTTCCCTCTCTCGTAGCGGAGCCATGCCGTTAGGCTTATCGCCTTTTTGTTTAGTTTGTTTAGTTTGTTGTGTCTCGGCGTTATTTTTGAGTTTTTGACGAAGCATTTGCTCTCTTTTACGTAGTTGTCTTGCTCTAGCAGAACCACCTTTGCCTTTGTCATTGCGTCCCCTGTTGCGGGGAGATTCCCACCGTTTAAGTCTTTCAACCATAGCTAGATATTTTTTTAATTTATATCTTTTGACTTATATCACTACACTTATTGTAGCACTTGGTTTAGCTTTCCACTACGATAACCCTCTAAATCGAGGGTGACATAAACAAAACCTAAGTCCTGAAAGGTTTTGACTAATTTTGGTAAATCTACTTGTTGGACAAACTGGGAAATTTTCTCGGCAGGCAATTCAATTTTAGCCGTGTCTTCTTGGGAGCGTACTCGCAAATTCTGATAACCTAGCTGACGCAGATAAATTTCGGCTCTTCCTACCCGTTGCAGCTTAGTAACCGTAATAGCTTCTCCATAGGGAAAACGCGAGCTAAGGCAAGGTTGAGCAGGTTTATCCCACCAGGCTAACCCCAAACTACGAGAAATTTCTCTAACTTCAGCTTTACTAACTTCTACTTCAGCCAAAGGCGATCGCGCTCCTCTTTCTTTAGCGGCTTGAATACCTGGGCGATAGTCTTGGAGATCGTCAGCATTTACCCCATCGACAACATAGGGATAACCGCGCCTTAAGGCAAGAGGTTTTAAAGTATCGTGAAGTTCGCTTTTACAAAAATAACAACGATTAACGGGGTTAGAAGTGTAGTCAGGATTATCCATTTCATGAGTTTCTACCAACTCATGTTTAATGCCAATCTGTGCTGCTTGGGTTTGAGCATCAATCAGTTCTTCTGGAAGTAGAGAAGGAGATACAGCAGTAATAGCTAAAGCGCGATCGCCCAATACATCATAGGCAATTTTGGCTATTAGAGTACTGTCTACCCCTCCAGAATAAGCAATTAAAGCCTTTTCCATTTCTTGAAATAGATTTTTTAACTGTTTTAATTTCTGCTCGCTCATTACTCAACCAATTGTTAACTATTGTTATAGTATCCAATCTTTTTCACAGAAGTTAGTCGAGCAGGTTAACTATTCACTGATGTTAGGGCATACAAAGAGTAAAACAACTCCCCTTACCTAGTTCTGAAGTTACTGTAATATCTCCGCCATGAAGTTGAGGGTAGTGATTCCCATGTAGTGAAAAATTAGCGATCGCTTAATTTAATAATATCTATGTACTTAATAAACTGGTTTGGGGCAAAATTCTGGAATTTATTGACAGTCGATGATATTATTCCCACAAAATTATTAACAGGGGAGTCTCATTCTCATTGGCTGGAATTGTTGGGGTTTGATTTATTCCGACGACCAGCAATTGTCGCTTAAACCACCTCAATTTTCTCTACTTGTATTGTGTTTGTAGTCATCTACCAGATGGCTAGATTTCTGCTGTTTTGTTACCTAAAATTGGCTTTTTTTGAACCATGCCAAAATTTTTACTTTTTTGCCAGTAAAAAAAGCTAACGGCTAAAAGCTAATTTTTAAGACATAAATAGTTAATTTGAGTCTAATTTAGTAGCCAAATTTAGGGATGGTTCAAATTAGGGTAACACAGAAATAGGGATTGCTGAGCTCGAGTTCAGAGTTCAGAGTTCAGAAAAGCAAGTTTGTATCCTAATTCTGAATTCAGAAGTCAGAATTCAGAATTCAGGAGGTCATAGTTCATATCGAGGAGTGGTAGAATTTCTCAGATAGCCGACATATGCGCAAAATAGGACACGATGTTAAGCAATGTAAAAATCGTGATTTGTTTCCAGTATTACAAAATTCGTGAAACTGCCTTATTGAAAGCTTTCTAGAGCAGCTTATATAAAAGCTATGGGAAATATAAATTATGAACTTCCCCAAAAAAGATAGTTGGGTTGAAATGACTAACGTACAGAAAATCAACTCTTCACGTCACCAATAATAAGAAACTTGCCCATAAATAACCCTTTTTGGCGATGTTTTGCTCTAGAATTAGCTGAAAAGTTACAAAACTTTGTGTCATGTCCTATTTTGCAGTTATGTGATACTGTTGGCGAAAGAAATCAATTAGTAATTAAACACAATACAAAGAGAAGAGAATGTAGAAGAGGATTATTCTTCGCACCATGAAATACATGGGAAGGATGTTAAACTAATTCCATGTATTTCATGGAAAGCGACCAAAGTGAAACGCAAACGAGATATCCAAGGAAAATTTACGCTCAAAGAGGATGATTATCGTCAAGTCCGCTCTTTAAGACTAACTGATGCTACTTGGAAAGCATGGGGAATTGCTGCTGAATGTCTTGGTTTATCAAGGGCTGACTTACTAGAAAATTTGGTCAAGCAAAATCAAGGAACTTTTCCCGCTGTATATTCCGAAAAACCAATACCAAAGACTAAGATAACCCTTAATCAAGACAAATTAAATCAAAAAGTCGCTCAAGTTCTAGCAGAATTGCGATTAGGAAAACAAGCGTCATCTTACAAGCTAGTAGAGAAAAGCTTAAACAGATTAATTGAACTCATCTCCCTTTCCAAGTAATACATGGATGAGGTCTTTTCCATGTATTACTTGGAAAGGCAATCAGAGAAGGCAAAGCGATAAAAAGATGAGGAGCGAGTTTTTGCTAGAGGAGTATGTGACAACCAATTGAAGACTCGCACCAGATTCATGGAAGCCGCTGTCAAGATATGTTGTAAATGGGATTTGGCTAATCCAATATAACGACATTGACGTAATCCAAACCCCCGAATTCCTTGAGAAATAGTGCCTTCAATTCCTGCACGGAGTGCATACTGTTTTTTAAACTCTTCAGTTTCTTGTCTTTCCCTCGCTTTTTGCCGAGTTTCATATTCGAGTTGTGGCAGTAAAGTTATCCCTCGCGCGTGTATTGGAGCACGAGTACACAAAGACCGAACAGGACATTCCTTACATTCATTTTGCCGAAACTCGACATGAATGATCCCGTTGCCATAACTATCTTTTCCTTTTTTCCAGGAACGGCTCTTTTTCCCTTGTGGACAAGTGACTTTTTTTTGATTCCAGTCTATTTGAAAATGGGATAAATCAAATCCTTGTCCAGCTCGCGCTTGCCATCCACCATTGGTTCCAACTGGTCCAAACAAGTCAATCTGATAGTCCCTTTCACTCTGTGTCATCAGACGGGCACTGGTATATCCTTGATCTACTAAATGCTGATTTGGTAACAGATTTTGGTCGGCTAAGGATTGATGAATTGAAGTAACCACTTGTTGGTCTTGAGTAGTAGCAGGAGTAGTTTCAACCTGAGTTATTACATGAGGTAAATTTTCCTCACAGGTTTCGGTTAAATGAACTTTATAACCAGTCCAATTGGTACTGCGTTTGGTACTATTACGAGCATCAATTTCATAGGGAGAACGGATTCTGATGGCTGAAGGTGGACCGTCTTTTTGACTTCTTAGCTGTATTTCGGGCGTGGGTGCATAATACTGTTGTAACCACACTTGACGTAGTATTTCTACTGCCTTGAGCCAACGCAGTTCCATCGGTGCTGTCTCCGCATATATGGCATCAAGTAAATCCAACCCATCTTGGCCAACCGTTACCGCTAAAGCATTACGCTCGTCTTTTTGGCTGGGCAAACGAGTATTTTCTACTCTTTTTCCATAGCGGTCACACCACTCACTTTGAAGATTAGCTCCCAGCCACTCTGGGGCGACTTCGGCTAGAGTATTTAAGGCATAGCGTAGAGTTTCGATGAGATTTTCCAAGCGGGTCAGTTCCCGAACCTTTGCCAGTATATGAGTTGAATCAGTCCGTTGTTTACCTCTAGCTTTAAGTAATCCTTTTTCTTGAAATCTTTGTAACATCTGCTCAAGAATTTGTGCCTGTGCTTCTTGTTTGATTAAACGTTCACGAAACTCACTCAAAATAGTAAAGTCAAAACCTGGGTCGGTTAATTCTAAAGATAGAGCGTATTTCCAGTCAATACGACCTCTTACGGCTTCTGCTGCTTGTCGATCTGAAAGATTCTCCAAAAATTGCATCACTAACACCATTGCTAACCGCCAAGGTGCGTATCCTGGTTGACCATGTACTGAATAAAGGTTATCAAAATCACAATCAGTATAAAATACTCCCAGTTCATCTCGTAGGCGTAGATAAAGATTTCCCTTGGGAAAAGCGGCGACTGCAACAAGAACGGTTGCTTCTGGAACTGGTGGAATCGGTTGTGGATTTAGAGACATTTGTTTCCCTCTCTATTCCTTCAATACCTTTTTTATAATATCTAATTTTCCATGTATTACTTGGTTGATATTTTTCTGACTATCTAGAATTTATGCACTAATAACGCGCTCTGATATTGCGTTTGATTACTTATTGATTACTTTCGCCAACAGTATCGGTATGTCGGCTGTACCCCTTTAAGACATAAATAGTTAATTTGAGTCTAATTTAGTAGCCAAATTTACTTGATTTAATTAATGAGCTTTATACATAATCAATCTTGAAAGAAAAGTGTTGGTCAAAACTCAATTTTCTTTTTAAATAACATTAGCTGAAAAGTTAAGGAGAAAAAAACAATGGCTGAAATCAAACTATCCGAATTACGTCCTGCTGGTTCTGAACTATTACAAGACTCTGAGAGCTTTTTGAATGAGTTGAATGATCGCGAATTAGAGAATGTAGTTGGTGGGGAAACTATTGCCTCTGTTGCTAGTCAAAATAGCATTTCTGTAGGTACTGTAAACACTATTACTGATGTGGGTCAAACCCAAACTTTTGTAACTTTCTAGAACCCTCCTTAGTCGACTGGGAAGAGGAAAACCTTGGTTAAAACTAAATTTTCTCTTCCCACAATTTTCAACCTAGACGAAGTAGTAGATACTTGAGGAAAAAAGCAATGGCTGAAATCAAACTATCAGAATTACGTCCTGCTGGTTCGGAATTACTACAAGACTCTGAAAGCTTTTTAAATGAATTAAGCGATCGCGAACTAGAGAATGTAGTTGGGGGGAATGGTGAAGGCAATATTACTATCTATATAAAACCCTCTCTTATTCCAGATCCGCCGATTATAATCAAACCTGTGGCGACTGTTGTTAGTACAGTCATAGATCTTTATTAGTCCAGTCATACATCATTCATGACAAGATTACGATTAACTAACATTAGTATCTCAAACTGTCATATTAGTTAATCAATTCCTAAATACTAATAAGTTTTTGGAATGATAATTAACAGATTGGGAAGAGAAAAGCGTTGGTCAAAACTCAATTTTCTCTTCCCTCAACCACCAATTTAGTGCATTGAGCAATAAATTGGTGGTTGTAAATCAAACTATCTGAATATTATCTTATCTTACTAACCGTAATTTGCGCTTGAAATTGTCGAAATTTGTGAATAAATCTTACCTTGTAAGATTTAATACTACATGGAATATTTTCTTTGGTCTGATGCCAAGCTAATAAAAAATCTAATTTAAGAGGAAAAATCTAATGGCTAAAATCAAACTATCCGAATTGCGCCCTGCTGGTTCGGAATTACTACAAGACTCTGAAAGCTTTTTGAATGAGTTAAGCGATCGCGAATTAGAGAATGTAGTTGGTGGGCATACTATTAACTCTGTTGCTAGTCAAAATAGCATTTCCGTCGCTAGTGAGGTTAAAGGTGGTTTAAATGTCTATTTCGGGTCCTCAGATTTTAGCGTGGTTTAAAAATCTTAGAAATTAGGGCAACACTTTTAGAAGATAGTAAAAGCTTTGAGGTTTTGGGACTCGACTCAAAGTTTTATCCTTGGTTTGAACCACGCCAATTTACCCAAAGCAGCAGTCATTCTTGAAACTGGTATTATAGCAATGGTACTCCTACTAAGCTCCAAAAATATTTTTGATTATTTAAAGCAAAAAGGCATTTGCTCAGCAACAGAAACGGAACTTGGTGACATAGAATTAAAATCAGCGAAAAACTTTAATTTACTCGTCAGTTTGCCCGATGGCAGTAAGTTACTAATTAAACAAGAAAGATTTGATCGAGAAGGGAAAACCGCAGGAGAATTCAAGCGAGAATGGCGGATTCAAGAATTTGCGAAGCAATTTTCCGAAGTAAGTAACCTGCGGGGTTGGTTGCCAGAAATACTTTATTTTGATGCTGAAAATTCAATTTTGATTGTTAAATATTTAGATGAGTATCAAAATTTAGCAGAATTTTACGGTCAAGAAAATATCTTTGCCTCAGAGATAGCAAGTGCAATTGGCTCGATTATTGCCACAATTCATCATCAAACTATTAATAATCAAGAATACCACCATTTTTTTAGTCATAAAAGTAACGAACCAGCTAAAAAATCGACTCAACGATTGACGCGGGGATTATCCAGAATTGGGCCAGAAATATTCGGTCAAGTACCTGCCGACGGGCTGAAATTTTTTGCCTTGTATCAACGTTATGATAGTTTAGGAAAAGCGATCGCCGAACTTAACGAATCATTTAAGCCTTGTTGTCTGACTCACAATGACCTCAAGTTAAACAATATACTAATTCCTTCTAACCAAGATACCTCGACAAAAACCAACCATGGTCATCCTCAAGTTGAACTAAAGCTGATTGATTGGGAACGTTCTGGTTGGGGAGATCCAGCTTTCGATCTCGGTACGCTGATTGGAAGTTATCTGATTATTTGGTTGCAAAGTTTGATAGTAAGTAGATCGATCTCGATCGATGAATCTCTGCGTTTGGCGACGATACCTTTAGAAGTATTACAACCGTCTTTAGCAGCATTAACCAAAACCTATATCGCTTGTTTTCCTGAAATTGTCCAACATTATCCTGACTTTTGGCAGAGAGTAATGCAGTTCGCAGGTTGGGCACTGATTCAATCAATTCAATCGACTTTGCAATACCAGAAATCTTTTAACAACACGGGAATATGTATGCTTCAGGTAGCTAAAAGTTTGTTGTGTCGTCCCGAATCCTGCATTTCCAGCGTCTTAGGTATTGAAACTCACGAACTCTTGCTCTCTAACTATATATCTACGTAAGCATTACCTTAGAAAATAGTCAAAAATATGCAACTGCTAGATTCCCAACCCCATCGAATATCAACTCCCCTACAAACTGCCTTAGAGGACATTGTTAACCAAATTCACATTGAGTCCAACTTTTGTATTCGTCATCCAGATTATCAACCTTTAGAGTTACCAACTGTAGCAGTAGAAAGATTTCAAAAATTGCCGACAGATTTACAGTCTAAATACCTCTCTCAGATGCTGCAAGGTTTTCTCTACGGTATTTATTACAATGGTTCTCTTCAACAGTCTTTGGCTATAGATAACGATCTCGATCGCTCACAACTTTATCAAGACTTAGAAAACAATACTTTTCTAGGAGTAGATCTAGACTTCTACGATCGATTACATCAAAGTAATCAAGGTAAAGGTTATTTCGATCCTGGTTGGCAGGTAACTGCGTCGGCAGATGAAAATATTTTAGTTGTTACCAAAGGTGGTTTGACACTGCACGTTGAAGTAGAATCTCATCTACGTCCAGAACAGCAAAACGCAACTGTAGGAGACGTAGTATCAATCTTATTACCTAAAAATAGGGTACAAAATGGATTTTACATGGCAGTAGGGAATGCAGGTGCGCGTCAAGACGATCATTCAGAACAAAAAGATGTAACTGTGCGTATCTATTTTAATCTCACAGCCGAAGGTGCGATCACTGTGATGGCAAGTTTAACCAAGCAACTCAACCTACTAGATATTCCCTTCTCTTTCAAGGCTCTTTACAATCCTTCAGATTACGGACGGCATGACTCTGCCGTCCTTTACTTTAACAGCAGTAACTATGAAGCAGTCAAAGGAGTTTTAGAAAATATTTACCGTCAACATCAGAATTACTTCCAACCTGAAATTCCTCTATTTACCAAGAAGTTAGCACCAGGATTGGCTTTAGCAGAAGAGCCAGACCAGAAATTTTCTAGTAAAGATAGTTTTGGTACTAATCGCTGTCAGATTATCGCTAATGGTTTGTTGACTGCTAACAAAACAGGAAATAGCACTCCCGCCAATCGGATGGAAGCAATTGTACAGCAGTTCGACCTACTAGGAATAAAACTAGAACGTTCTTATCTTAATGCCAACTCGGAAGACATTTATACTATCTTAAACCTATGAAGTTAACCGATCTAACGTCAACAATTGCCAGTAAACCAGAAAGCAATATTGTTGTTCCTCGGAAACAACAGCCAGAATCAGATCTTCCCTTTTACCGCCAACTGGGACGTACTGACCTAACCGTTAGTTGTTTAGGTTTAGGTGGTGGAGGACATATCTCTAGTGAAGACACTCTCTATGCTTTCGATCGCGGTGTTAACTTCTTCTTCTATTCCAGCGATTTACATCACTATCTCTATAGTTCCATGGGAGAAGCTTTACGCAAACTCTGCGGTCGTGGTTCGTCTTATCGGGATAAGGTAGTCTTGGCGACCGTAACTTATCTCGTAAAAACTCCAGAGGCAGTATTGGCATCTTTATTAGACCAGTTTGTCGATTTAAAAATGGACTACATTGATGTCTTCTTTTGGGGTTGGATCGACACCGATAATGAGAATGATTTTGATAAGTGTATGGGTGCGTCTAACGACTTGCGAGGTCCTAACTCCGTCTATCAGCGTACTATCGAAAGAATGTTCGAGACTTCCGAGCGGATGAAGAAAATGGGTATAGTCCGCTACATTGGTGCTTCCTTCCACAGCCACGATCTTGCTCACCAATGGCTGAATAGTCCCTTGTTAGATGTGGTCATGGTGCGTCATAACGTTTCTCACCGCACCGCACAGCAAAAAGTTTTTCCTCACCTCGACCCCCAAGACCCTCAAAGACCAGGAATAGTGACTTTTAAATCGGCAGGAATGCACGGTCATCTCTGGGAACCCCCACCCCTACTACCGTCTGGATGTTGGCGACCTTCTGTTCCCGATCTCTATCGCTATTCTCTCAGTCAAAACAGTG
>JASJDX010000250.1 GCA_030064975.1 Pleurocapsa sp. MO_192.B19 | reverse complement strand
AGAAAAATTTCATTAACCTGGTTTTGTGCTAACCTATTCTATTTATATCTGTAGACTTAGACAGGATAGCTTAAACTGTGGGAGAAACGATTATAACCAAGCATATTACTGGAGGGAATTAACTACTGTGAATTTTCTAGAAATTATCGAAAAGGGTGGTATCTCCATGTATCCACTATTATTGCTTTCAGTATTATCTATTTCAACAATTTTAGAGCGACTTTGGTTTTGGTCAAGGGTAGTTTTTAAAGAGAAAAAAATATTTAACCGCATTATGGAAGCGGCTGAGCGTAATTGGGATTTAGTTGGTAAAATTGCCCTAGAATATATTAATCATCCCCTGGGAAATTTTGTCTATTCTCCTTTTCGATTGTCTAATCCTGACCCCGATGTGTTCCATATTGCTCTAGAATCTGCGGCAGAAGAAGAATTAGCACGAATGCGTAAGGGAGATAAAGTTTTAGAGGCAATTATTGCTCTTTCTCCCTTGTTAGGTTTATTTGGGACAGTTTGGGGTCTAATTCAAGCCTTGAGTTCCATCAAAATTAGTGATTTGGGTACAGCAGATTCCTCTGGAGTGACTTTAGGTATTGGTGAATCATTAATTTCTACTGCAGTTGGGCTATTGGTAGCAATTATTAGTCTCAGTTTTTATCGTCTGTTTCAGGCTTTTTGGTCAAACCAAATCAGAATATTGCGTCGCACTGGTAGCCGTTTAGAAGTGATGTATCGCGATCGCTGGATGCAATCAGAAAATGAAGGTACGGTAGTTAATAATGATGAATATACTTTTGTTAATATCAAACCACCAGGATTTGAAGAATATTAACGCCATGAATGATTAAATAAATATTAAATCACTAAAAATATTTAATCAACTATTAACTATCGGCAATTAATAGTTAATAAAAAATTAGCTGTTTATATGAATTTCATATTATGTAGAATCTTATGACTGACAAAAAAAATTATAGGTCTCAACCGATCAAGCCTTTGAAACTTTGGCAAGATGATAGTCAAGAAAGTGGGGCTAATATCGAGATTTTACCCTTAATTGACGTTATTTTCTGTATTTTGACCTTTTTTATCTTAGCAGCAGTTAATTTTTCCCGCCAGCAAGCAATTAGCTTAGACTTGCCCCAGGCAAAAACAGGTGCGCCCCAGATGCAAAATATTTTGATTGTGACCATTGATGATATTGGTCAGCTATATGTCGATCAGAATTTAGTTAGTCGTAGCGATTTAACCTGGGAAATAAAGAAATATCGTCAGTCTAATCCTGATGGCTTAATGACTTTGTATGCAGCTAAAAACTCTACTTATAGAGAGGTGGTAGAAGTATTAGATATTCTTCGTGAAGTAGGAGGCGATCGCGTGGCTTTAGCAACACTCCCCGAAGGCTCTGAACCAGCAACAACCCAACCCATTCCAGGGGTGAATCCAGCCTTTCCAGGATTGCCTAGCAGCATCGATCCTTTTCCTAATCCTCCTACTCCACCTAATCCTTAAGGAATGAGGAATGAGGAATGAGGAACTACGCAGGTAGCAAACTATTTCCTTCGCCCTTATCCTCGATCATTTATCCTTTTCTTTACCCTGGTGGCCATCTCATAAAGCGATCGCCTAAAATATGTAAATGTAGATGGTCTACTGTTTGTCCGCCATCTGCACCATTATTAATTACTACCCGATAACCATTGCTGAGGTTGGCTAATTCTGCAACCTTTTTAACTGTCATTAATAGATGTCCCATCAGTTCACTATCTTCAGCACTGGACTCTGATAAACGAGGAATTGGTTTTTTGGGAATAACTAAAATATGAGTCGGTGCTTGAGGATTAACATCCTTAAACGCTAAAGCCCAGTCATCTTCATAGACAATATCGGCAGGAATTTCCCGTCGAATAATTTTGCCGAAAATAGTATCTGTCATAAGTTGCTAAAAATAATTATCGTCAATTTTATCAAACCCACACTATTGTATATAGTATTACTTTTACCGCTTTAATTAGTATTTACGAATATTTCTCTGAGAAAATATGAGTGTCAGATTTGGCAAAGATATTTGCCGCAATTTAGTAACTTCTGAAACAAGGGAATGGCTGGTTACCAATGGGATTGGTGGTTATGCTGCGGGAACAATCTCAGGATTGTTAACCAGACGCTATCATGGCTTACTTATTGCTGCTCTCAAGCCTCCTACAGCTAGAACTTTACTGCTAACCAAGCTAAATGAGACTGCCACTTATAACAATGTTAATTACGCTCTTTATGGCGATCGTTGGGCAGAGCGGACTATTTTTCCTCAGGGTTATGAACATATAGACAAGTTTTTTTTAGTGGGAACTACTCCAGTTTGGAGATACAAATTGAGTGATGCCTTATTAGAAAAGCGGATCTGGATGCAACAAGGGGAAAACACCACATATATTCGCTACACTTTCAAACGTGGCAGCTTACCCCTCAAACTATCCCTCAACGCTTTAGTTAATTATCGGGATCATCATAGTGATACCCATACTAATAACTGGCAAATGCAGATTGATACTATTGACACAGGTATTCAAATTAAACCAACCCCTGATGCTGTAAATTTGTATCTTTTAACCAGCGCAAGTAATGACAATAAAATCACTTGGAAACCAGACCATGTTTGGCAGCATAATTTTTCTTTAGCGATAGAGAAATATCGAGGTCTAATTCACTGCGAAGATCATTTACTAGCTGGTACTTGCACCGTAACCCTAAATCCAGAAGAATCTATAACTATTATTGCTAGCACTAAATCTAACCCCAATTTGGATGACAAGTCTGCTTGGAAGGAGCAATATAACTACGAGCAAGAACTGTTAACTAAAGCTTACAGAACTCAAGCAGCAAGTGTCGAGTTGAATAAATCGACGAACCCTGCATGGATTAGCAATTTGGTTTTAGCGGCAAATCAATTTATTGTCGATCGCCCTACGACCAGTTTTCCCGAAGGAAAAACTATTATTGCTGGCTATCCTTGGTTTACTGATTGGGGAAGGGATACGATGATTAGTCTGTCAGGGTTGACCCTGGCGATCGGTCGTCCCAGTGTAGCTCGCTTGATTTTGCGTACCTTTGCCAAATATGTCGATCGAGGAATGTTACCTAATGTTTTTCCTGATGACCCACAAGCACCAAATTATAATACTGTAGATGCTACTCTATGGTATTTTGAGGCAGTTCGTGCCTACTATCAGTGCACTCAAGATCGAGAATTGATTGAAGAATTATTTCCCATATTGACAGGAATTATTATTGATTATTCCCAGGGGACTCGTTACAATATCTACCGCGATTTTGACGGTTTGCTCTATGCAGGAGAAGCAGGATTCCAATTGACCTGGATGGATGCCAAAGTAGAAGATTGGGTAGTGACACCACGAATTGGAAAACCAGTAGAAATTAACGCTTTGTGGTACAACGCCTTGGTTATTATGATGCAGTTGGCAAAGATTTTAGGCGAATCTGAGCAAAAATATACTTATTTAGCTCGTACAGCACAAAAAGGCTTTCAACGCTTTTGGAATGATAGCTTAGGCTATTGTTACGACGTTATAGATACTTCTGATGGTAACGATAATTCTCTACGTCCCAATCAAATTTTCGCTGTTTGTCTTCCCTCCCTTAAAGAAGTCCCACCTCTGCTAAGTGCGAACCAACAAAAAAGTATTGTTGATATAGTATCAAAAGAATTAGTCACTCCCTATGGATTAAGATCCCTTGCTTCTAAACATCCTGACTACCAGGGACACTATGGTGGCGATCGCCTACAGCGAGATGGCTCATATCACCAAGGAACAGTTTGGGCTTGGTTGATCGGACATTTTGTTCAAGCACACCTTAAAGTTTATCAACAACCCGAAGTAGCTCTTGATTTTTTAACCTCCATGGGAGAACATCTAGAAACTGGTTGTGTGGGTAAGATTGGCGAGATTTTTGATGGCGATCCTCCCTTTACCCCCAGAGGTTGCTTCTCTCAAGCCTGGAGTGTTGCTGAGGTTTTAAGAAGCTGGCAATTGATTAATGAATATTGATGGTGACTTGTCTGAACTACTACAGCACGAAGTAGATCGCCTTGATGGTATTCTTGCAGTTTCCAAAGCGATTGGCGCAGGCCACCTCGCTCCGCGAGATCGATCGAAGATCCTTTGTTTTATGTAGCCAAAAAGAGTTTACTAATTATGATCGATCTCGCCTTAAACGTATTTGAAGAGGAAAGAAATTTTAATGAAACAACGCAACGTAGCTATTCTAATATTCAATGATGTTGAAATACTTGACTTCTGCGGACCGTTTGAAGTTTTTTCTATTACTGGCAAGCGGGATGATTTAGACCCTTTTGATGTTTATACTGTGGCTGAAAAGACACCGATTTCTGCTAGAAATAACTTAAGCGTTAATCCAAAATATACTTTTGAAACTTGCCCTCAACCTGATATTTTAGTTGTGCCAGGGGGTGGTGGTAGGCGTGCTGATGGTAAGCTTTTTGGCACTCGTAAAGAGATGCACAACGAAACACTTCTTGAATGGATTAACCAGCTTTATCCTAATACTGAACATATTCTTTCTGTCTGTACGGGGGCGTTAATCCTTGCCAAAGCGGGTTTAATAGAAAATATCGTTGCCACAACTCATCATCACGCATTTGACGAACTCCGTGCTGTAGCACCCAATACTGAGATTCGAGAAGATCAAAGAGTTGTAGACAATGGAAAGATTATTTTTTCAGGAGGTATTTCAGCAGGAATTGATGCCTCTTTCTACCTTGTGGCTAAACTATTGGGGAAAGAGATAGCTTTAAAAACCGCTACTTACATGGAGTACGATTGGCAGGTGACTCAAAATGGCTAAGACTACTCTATCTCAGAGTGAGATTTTTTATAATTTCAAATATAATTCAAAAATATTAATTTAAAGATATTTCTGCCAAATAACTAAATCTTCAGGGCGATCGACATCCGACAATGTAGGGAGATAATTAGTACTCAATTTTAATTGATTAGCAATATTTTTAGTTTGATTTAATACTTGTTCTGTTCCCCAGTTTATATTTTGGAAAAGCTGCGGGATAGTATGATTTAAACCAATTAAATAATATCCCCCATCTGCTGCGACACCTAATACTAAATCTTGTGTTTGTAATGAATTAAAGGTATTAGTTAATATTGTTTGATTAATATCGGGACAGTCGATACCAATAGTTACTACTCGTTTATTACCTAAATTAAAAGATCGCTCAAATGCCGATCGCATTTTATAACCTAAATCTCCTACAACTTGAGGAATATACTGATACTCTTTTCCTAACCATTCCGCCATTAGTTGTTTATTTCCTCCCGCAAAATGAATTTCTATAGTGATGTCACGAGATGATTTAAACTTCTTAGCAGTGTTTAGGGTATGTTCAGTCATTTGTCGCTGTAATTCTGCTGCGCCTTCTGCACCCAAAGCAGAAATCAGACGGGTTTTGGTTTTACCAGCTTCAGGATAGCGGCTAAAAATGATTAGGGTTTCGCTCATTGTTATTGAGTAAGAAGTAGGAAGTAGGAAGTAGGAAGTTTATGATTTATCTTTCCACTCACTATAAGGATGTTCAACCAAATAAGAGTTAAAGTATTTTTTATCGTTAACTTCTCGCTCAATCCAATTAGGAAGATCTACTTGTTGATTTTCATTTGCTAGTTCTACTTCAGCAATAATTAACCCCTCATTTTCACCTAAAAATTCATCTACTTCCCAAACTAAACTACCAGCACTAATTTTATATCTAATTTTTTCAATTAAAGGTTGAAGACATAAAGTATTTAGCATTTCTTCTGCATCTTCTCGGGGAATAGAATATTCAAATTCTGAGCGAGTGTGTCCTATAGTTCCACTTTTGATAGTGATATATCCCTTTTCACCGATAATTCTTAATCTAACCGTTGTGCCGTTGCTAGTAGGAATATAACCCTGAGAATATTTTTTGCCTAGATCTGGAGACTGGCTTTGGAGATGTTCTTTATGCGATCGCCATTCTACTTTTTTAACGAGATACTTGCGCTCTATTTCTTTTCCCATCTAAATTTTATCAATCTTAAAACTCATTAAAACTCAAATTATATACTAGCTTATTGTTTCCATGAAAAAGAGAGGAAAACTTTCCTCTCTCACCAACCAATTATCAAACCAATAGAAAAAGATTCAAATGTAAATTATTTACGTGCCAAACAAAATCTAATTAATCAAACAATATTAACCTAAAAGAACTAAATTAGATCTTCAAAATCAATCAGAATAACGTTAAATTAATTTGAACAAATAAAAGACTAATACCAATACTCATGTTTTATCTTATCTTGATAAAATAATTAATTTATCAAAGAATTGATTTCTTAGGTCTCGATCGCTTTACTTATTCTTAATTTATTTAACTTTCTTATTTATAAGTTTTTAATAAACCAACTAGTTGTGATCGTTAATACTCAACCTATATATTTATCAACACTGACATTTGTATTTTTTAATGCTAAAATTAAAAATTTATTTTAGAGTATTCTTGGTAGTAAAAATACTGAGCCAACTAATTAATTATTTAAAGTTTCTTTAAAATTCTAGTATTTTCTACAAGCTACTGTTTCTTGACTCAGTAAAGTCCAACTCGCTTCGCTCTAGTTCGGCGGGGCGTATAAAGGTACGGAATGCGCCTGCCCGTTGAGTTTTTAGTATCTCCTTCGGAGACGCTACGCGAACGTAGTTCGGAGTTGAAATTGTTGGGAATTCCGCTTGTACCTCTCCCAAACCCTTTTCTCCCGCTCTGGAAGAAGCTTGTAACCTAATTCCGAACTCCGAATTCCGAATCAGCAACTCCGAATTCTTTTGGTCAATCAGACTAAAGATTAGGGGTAAGAAAGTTTTGAATATATACAGGAAAGAAGATTGATATCAGTTATTTCTTTCCTGTTTTTGCTAATTATTAACCGAATGGAAGTGAGCGAAATTTACAGTGGTCAAAATTATTTTTCGCGTTGTTTAAGTAATGAGTATTTACTTATTACTTATTACTTCTTTCTTTTTTTACTCCCACACCTTTTTTCGTTCACTCACCGAACGGTATTTCTACCAATCCCACATTACAGGATTATCATCGAGATGATCGGTTACTTGTCTGCCAATGCGGTCAATCTCCTTCAATTCATCAGGAGATAGTTAGACTGAAGCTGCTTTTGCATTATCTTCAGCTTGCTCGGCATTTCTCGCTCCAGCGATCGCATTGGTTTGAGGCTGGCTAATTAACCAGGCTAAAGAAAGTTGAGCTAAAGTACAGCTATGACTTTCGGCGATTGGTCGAAGCTGTTGTAGGGCATCTTGAGCGCGTTCAAAGTTTTCTCCTTGAAATAGAACATTTGCACTGCGATTATCTCCTTCAGCAAATTGATGATCTCGACTGAATTTACCTGTTAGTAGTCCTTGAGCCATTGAAGAGTAAGCCAAAATAAAGATGTTATTTTCCACACAATAGGGTACTACGTCGTTTTCTATCTTGCGCCAAAACAGTGAATAAGGTGGTTGCAGACTATCGATTCTACCGTACTGTGCTGCTTCTTCTAATTGAGCGCGATTAAAATTAGAAACTCCGATCGCTCTTATTTTGCCGTCTTCAACTAATTTATTCAGAGCTTTCATCGTCTCTTCAATCGGTACTATTTCGTTCCCAAATGAACCAGAAGGCCAATGAATTTGATAGAGATCGATATAGTCAGTGTTGAGATTTTTTAAAGAGCGATCGCAAGCTTCAATTACTTGATCGTATTGAAGATGATTGGCAAATACCTTAGAAGCGTAAACTAACTTGTCGCGTATATCAGACACAGCTTGGGCAACGATTTGTTCTGAATGCCCTTCACCGTAAACCTCTGCTGTATCAATGGTGGTTATACCAGCTTCAACAGCAGTCCGAATTGCTTTAATACTTTCTCGATCGTCAATTCCCGCCCACATTCTTTTACCCGCTTGCCAAGTTTCCATTAGTATCGGAGTAATTTGAATGTCTGATTTTCCCAGGATTCTCGTTTTCATAATCTGCTTGTATTTATCAAAGAGACGCACTCGGCTATCTATCTTTTTATAAGCGAATCTTGTATAAAAATATAGCAAATGTCATTAATTATTCGATCCAATCTTTCGCTCTGGCTACAGCTTTTGACCACATCCCGAAATTTTCCTGTGCCTGGGATTGTCCCTCTGCCGGTTCAAACACTCGATCTACTTGGCGATCGCTAATTAATTTTTGGTAATCAGACCAAAAACCAACGGCTAACCCAGCACCAAAAGCTGCTCCCTGAGCCGTGGCATCTAGCACGACAGGACGCTCTAAAGGTACTCCCAAGACATCGGCTTGGAATTGCATCAAAAAATTATTTTGAGCTGCTCCACCGTCAACTTTGAGCAATGATACGGGGTTTTTGCTATCTTTGTTAACTGCGTCGACTACTTCTTTGACCTGATAGGCGATCGCTTCTAACACCGAGCGCACTATATGTTCCCGTTGAACACCGCCAGTAATGCCTAAAAAAGCACCACGAGCTTTCATATCCCAGTGGGGTGCGCCCAAACCACTTAAAGCAGGAACAAAATAAACTCCGTTAGTGTTATTTACCTGAAAACAGAGAGACTCAGTTTCAGCAGCACTAGTAATTAACTTCAAGCCATCCCGTAACCATTGAATTGCTGCCCCTGTAGTGAAAATTGCCCCTTCCAAGGCATAGTTAGTTTGTTTTTGGGTACTCCATGCCACAGTTGACAAAAGTTGATTGTGCGATCGCGTTACTGCTGTGCCTGTTTGAGCTACCAGAAAACAGCCCGTACCATAAGTACACTTAAGTAAGCCAGGGCGATCGCAACCGTGGGCAAATAAAGCTGCCTGTTGATCGCCAAAAATTGCGGCAATCGGAATTTCTGCTCCTAATAAATCGCGATCGCTTGTGCCAAATATACCCATGCTGGGGTTGATTTCGGGCATAATTTGGCGGGGAATTTGGAATAACTCTAGTAAAGACTCGTCCCAGTCTCCTGTATCTAGATTCATCAACATAGTACGACTAGCATTGCTGATATCAGTAGCATGAACCTGTTTCCCTGTCAGATTCCATAATGCCCAGGTATCCACTGTGCCTGCCATCACGTTATCCCAATTAGTATTAGGTTGATTCTGCTTTACCCAATCAATTAGCCACGCCAGCTTAGTGGCAGAAAAATAGGCATCTAAGACTAAACCTGTTTTTTGCTGTACTACTTCGGCTTGACCTTCTTTTTTCAGGCGATCGCACATAGCGGCAGTCCGACGATCCTGCCACACAATAGCTTTGTGTAATGGTTTACCTGTAGTTTTATCCCAAAGTAAACAAGTTTCTCTTTGAACAGTTAAGCCAATAGCGGCGATATCAGTTACTTCTGCTTTATTCTCTGCAATCACCTGTTGGATACATTTTGCGGTATCTTGCCAAATCTCAAGAGCATCATGTTCTAACCATCCTGGTTGGGGATAATGTTGAGTTAATTCTTTATATGCCTGACCAATAATATTTCCCTGCTGATTAAACAAGATTGCCCGATTTCCTGTAGTACCTAAATCAAGAGAGAGAATATATTTTGTGTCAGTCATAAAAAATACCAAAATTCTGCTTATTCTAGTAGGTTTACAGCAAAATCTTGGCTTAATAACTTTTTGTTAGGTTTTTTTAGGAATTTTAGTAACACTACGCAAAACATGGTTGCAGTTAAATTACAAATATATGCGAACCTATTTTTTTGGCGGATCTGTTACGTAGTAGCTCACTTCTGTTTGAATTGATGGGTTAAGGCAGGACAAGGAAGACAAGGAAGACAAGGGGACAAGGGGACAAGGAAGAGAATTTTAATAGTTTTACCGATCATTAATTAATTGACAGAACAGTAGATTAACCACACAGAAAGTAAAGGCATCCCCAAAATCTCAGATAATAATGAACCCAAGATGTCTTGACCAAAAGTAACATCTATATTCATTTGAAGTAGCCTAATAAAACCGTCTAAAAATATAAGTAGAAAAGAAAACAAAAGTCGAACTCACGTTAAGGCAGCATCCAGCGAAGCTAGAAACCCTAACTTCCTAGCGTAAGCCTCAGTTAGGATAGTTCATTGTTTCTTGAGCTACAGCTTTGAGGGTTAGGAGTATTTATCCGATTGACCTAAGAAATTAGACTTAATCGTAGTCATTAAAATTAATGGGTTTACGTCTTTCTGGGCGATCGCTGTAATCATCATATTCATCAGTCGATCTACTATCTTCAGGATGATCGTAATCGTCATACTCATCGCCATCGCCAGCGTCATAATCATCTGAATAATCAGGTTCAGAATTTTCTACTGGCTGATAATCAACTACATAATCTCCAGGGATAGATTCATTGTCATCTTCGTAACTTCTGCCCAGTTCGGCATCATAATCCCTACCTAAATTTGACCTACCATAACTATCATTTTCTGGCTCTTCATAGCTTCTACCGAGTTCAGTAGCGTTAGGTCTACGTTTAGGGTTAGGAGGGGGAGTGGGCTCAGAATAGCGTTCTTCTCTGGTAGGACGAGGACGAGGACGGGGACGAGGGCGAGGATTGGGGTTAGGACTATCATTCCATTCATCATTCGCGCTCCAATCATCATAACTATCAGCTGGTGATGGAGTAGTAGGACGGCGACGGGGACGGCTATCTCCATCTTCATAACTATAACCCCCAGCTTGGCTGTTACGGCTGGCGTAATCTTCAG
The DNA here is from genome assembly GCA_030064975.1 of Pleurocapsa sp. MO_192.B19. Lineage (GTDB taxonomy): Bacteria > Cyanobacteriota > Cyanobacteriia > Cyanobacteriales > Xenococcaceae > Waterburya. The sequence goes on along the minus strand of JASJDX010000250.1, from coordinate 2,894 downwards.
TTTTGGGACGGGGGCGACTTCTGCTGCGTCGGGGTTCATCCCTGATTTCGGTCTCAGGTGCTGATCTTCTTCTTTCTGTGGGGCGACGGGGAGGACGGGGTTGGGGGTCATCATAGCCTCTTAATCTGGGGCTATTGTAGTTAGGAGTACCTTCATAATTATCGTAAGTGTCGAATTTATCTAATTCCGCTTCGGTATACACTCTAGTACGACTTACAGGGCGATCGCGATCTACAGTAGGTGTATTGCGTCTGGCTTGTTCAGTAGCAACACTCCGCATCCGAATACTCTCAAAGGCAAAGAAAATCGCTGTCCCCGTGAGGAGAAACTGACCAAATTGCAGAATAGGATCTAGTCGCCAGCCATTAAATAGCAGAATAATTCCGCAGAGCAAACCTACCGCCGCAAAAAAGATGTCGTAATCTCTTGCCAACTCTGGGCGAATTGAGCGCAGGAAAAATAACCCTGCTCCTGCTACTGCTAGAACTAAACCTAAGATAGCGGCTGCATTCAGCCCAAAATTAACCATCACTATTCTCCTAATACGGTTTTATAGATCTCAATTGATGTATAACGTTTCTCAGTTTACTGAGGTACATTTTACTTCTGCCTTAATAAGATGGTTTCTTCTCTTGAAGATCGGAGTATAAATCTGACCAACTGTCTCGAAGGGCATCAATTGATTTTTGAAGTTCATCAATTTGATTTCTTCTAATAACCATCATAACGGACTCAGCGTGAGACTCTGTACCAGCAGCCCCTAGATGCGGGTGCGCTCAACAGTAAATCAGCCTTGCTTTTCGATTACTGAATCGGTGTTCTATATTGGATCGCAACTTTAAAGACATCACCAAGCATAGGGCTTTACAATACCCATAACGGTACTTAAACAAAAATTAAGCCCAAACAAAGCCTAAACTCGCTTTATAAGCTACGAATACGTCACGATTTTGGTTCAGCCATTCGACAAAACGATAAGATACAGCTGTACGAAATGCTGACCTTCGCTTCAGGAAATGTGTTCAAAGGTGCGGAATGCACTGCCGCTTTCCAGCTCGAATCGAATTCGAGCTGGGTCGGCAGTTTGTTCGCCCAACGTCTTCTTAATCCGACCGTATGCTTATGCCAAAGGATAAAAGTATAAGCACAAAAAACTAGAATAAAGTGTCTTTCTAAACTCTTTTTTTCCCGAACTTGATATTCTTTTAACCCTAACCAACCTTTAGCTTCTCGATAGAAAACTTCTACCCAGTTTCTTTCTGAATAGGTGTCAACTATCAGCCCAGTCAAGGTGGCGTGAGCCAAAGGAAATAATTCTCAAGAATAGAGACCTATTCTCAATAAGTCGACTCAATCTATCAACAATCACTGCGTTCCTTGAGAAAGAGACAAGAGGGGAAGTCGGAGAAACAAGGTAGTTCGCGAAATGCATTCGCGAACTACCTTGTTTCTGACAGCGGGTTTCTTCTGCCCTCTTGGGGCAGTCAAATAAAGAAACCATTAATTCGCGAATGCATTTCGCGAATCCCCCCCAAGCTGACTTATTTGTTTGGCGAAGCGCGAGATTTCTTTTTCTCGGCTAGCAGCCGAGCCGTGGAGACATGGGGATGGCGGGAGTCATAAGGCGGTTTGGGCTTTTTCTTTTTAGGCTTTCTCGGAGCCGAAGTAAAAGCTTCAAGCTTCACTAATCGGGCCCAATCTTGAAGCACGGACGACAGTTGGGTCAGACTCATTTGCCCGAATTCTGACCACTCAGATGGGGGCAGGGCAATCATCATCCCCCGATACGTCCCTTCGAGTTCATCGGCCAGATAGTAGTAGGACAGTTGACCCTCAATCTGGTCCGTCCCGTGAACACTCCCCAAAACAGCTTTCAGACAAGAAAACAGATTGTAAGCGAACCTTTGCCATGCAAAAAGAAAACAAAGCGGCTCTGGGATAGCCCAAAGTCTTGATTTCACAGTGAAAGGTTTCTGTGGCTACCTGAAATAAAGTTTCTACACCCCAACGCTTTCGATACAACTGCCCCACCAACACACCGGAGGCATCGGCTTGGGGTAAATTGGTCAACAGGGCGATTTGAGTCTCCCCATAGAGCGTGGGTTGGTTCAATTGCACCACAACGCGGCGACAATGAACCTCTTGACCTTCGTAACTGACCACTCCCGTCTGAGAAAACACCTCTCCCCCTTCGCTGCGTCCAGAGTGCACCAGTTCACTTTCCTCTGTCCAAGGGAGGTTTTGATGTTGGCGCACCAGAAAGAAGGCTTGCTTGGACTCAATGCCCAAGATGAATCCGGTGGTGCAGAAATTACGGTCGCCTATCCATAAGTCCCCCGCTTCGACTGTCTCTAACACCAATGGCAACAGGGAACGCTCTTGGGCGTGACCATCTTCACAGGGGAAGATATCAATGGCTAGTCCCAGAGCCTGGTCAAGTAGGACTAAAGATTTCCCCGGCAAAGCTCCAGCTCCGTTGTTGAGCAGCACTGACAGCCGATGGTCTGTGGCTCCGAGACCATTGCAGCGCGAGAATTTTCACTCGATACTTAGGCAACAGAGCTGGCAGTTGACCTCCCACTTGCTCGATCATGGCCGTCATTTCTCTGGCACTGTATCGAACTAGTGCTTGACTGACATTTGGTTCTAGACGATTGAGTTTGCCATAGACAGCCGATTTGGAAACGCCCAGCTCGTCAGCCGTCGCTTTATAAACCGCTCCAATGCTCTGACGGACGCTACAAACCACCTGGGTCATCATCTTGACCAAGGTAGAGAAGAGGATTTCTTTGGTGTAGCCCGTTTGGGCGGTTTTTTCAAATAACTCATCCAGTTGGGATTCAGCGAGAACCACTTCCATGAGGGTTCTAACAATGACAGTGACTGGACTCTTT
>JASJDX010000249.1 GCA_030064975.1 Pleurocapsa sp. MO_192.B19 | reverse complement strand
GTAAGCTTTCGGTCAATCGGCTCAAAACTTATTTAAGTAACCAGCTCAACAATTTTAGTCAAATATTTTCTTTAGCTAATTCTTCCGAGGCAGCGTAATCATGACTGACAGTATTGATGAGCAGCTCGATTCTTTACCGCCACCCCTTTCAATAGTCGAACAACTGGCTCAGATAGCAAATAAGGAAGAAGTCATGTCCTTATTGAAGTTTAAGCAAGAGCAACAGTTGGATAAAAATGATCCTCTTTGGGCATTTCTTTTAGAATTCAAAACCATTGAAAATTCAGTTAGCAAACAGGAGGAGATTCTCAATCTATTAATCAATGGTTTTCAAGAGCAATTAAATCGTCAGATTGAAGCTAACCAACAGCAAATTGATATCAGCTTTCGTACTTATACCAAAGACTTAATCAATCAATATAAGGCTTTAACTGACAACCTCAAAACTGTAGAATCCGCCAGTTTGAATCTCACCCAGTCCAAAATTTCGCTGTCGGTTGCCAATCTGGTTAGACACGCAGCTCACACCAAAGCAGTTAGTGACTGGACAACTATGAGCCGTTTAGGGATATACATCTTTGTTCCTATGATTCTAGCTGCTATTGGGGGATGGTTTGGTCGCAGTTATGTCGATTATCGCTATAGCAATTCTGGATTGAGTAATGCTGATACTGCCTTACTCCACTGGGCAAAATCTGATGAAGGCAAATTAGCCCAAAACCTCACTAAGTGGAACAATCGCGGACTAAGTGTAAAAGGTAAAACCCGTATTTGTGAACAGGAAGCTGCGAACTTAGACGTTACCCTCAAACTAGAAGGGGAATCAGTCAATCGAGGCTGGTGTGTATTATGGATGCTCCCCCCAGACAAAAGATAATCAAACTATCAATATATGAATTTTTTAAAATCCGCCTTAATTTCAGGTTTGGGGCTACTTCCTCTTGTTTATAGCCTTAATTTATCTGCCAAAGCCAACCCCAACCCTATACCCACCATTAACTACCAAATAACGGGAGATGATAATCAACCAACAGGAATATTGAAAGCACCTGACTTTACTTCAATTACCTTTCGTTCCCTGGGCAGTTTCGACCAATCTGGTAGTATCTCCGCAGTTTATGACCGCTACACAGACTATAGCTTGGGTCGTCAATGGTATAAGGGAGATGCCATCATTGATGTTCTGAAGCTAGGAGATATCGATGAAAGCTTTGGAGTGGGTCGTTTTAGTCTAGCTGAGATAGTAGCCAAATCTGGCCGCCGACCTCAAGACGTTACCCTAGCTCAATTTGGATTTATCAAGCATCAAACTGTAGCAAGTTTTATCAAAGCCAATCCAGCACTGCTAGAGCGAGCAATCAAAGACATACCCCCTATAGCTGATGCAGTCAATCAGGTATATGGTTATCAAGGTAAGGCACTTTTAGAACGCCCTACTAGAGTGCTAATTGATGCCGTCAAGTCAGAATCAATTCAGCAGTTTTCTTTAAACAAAAACGTCAAAAGCATAGCCGAAAAAGCTATAACTTCAGCTCAAACTGAAGCACTCAAGTTTGACGTTGCCGAATTTGAAATGAATAATTTAGACCTCAACGAATATACCCTAGAAAATGTTGAAAGTGTAGGAGATAGCTTTGTTGAAGACTACGAAGCTTGGAAAGACGAACATCTAAGCGAGGTAGCAGGGCTAGGAGATATCTCTTTCAGCGATTTTCCCAATCCCGTTGCTACTACCTTAGCTTTTATCTCTCGTGTAGATACAATCTGGAGCGACGCTAACGGAGAAATCAAGCGAGATCATAGTGTTTCTGGCAGTAACGTAGCTGGTTATGCCGTACCCTGTCAAAAAAAATGCGCTCACCTAGAATTAGACGATCTTGAAAACTCTGGTAGAGATACTCGCACTTTCTCAGAAGGTCGCAGGTGGATGTTAGGAAACGATCCGAGTAATGCTAACATCTGTCCTGAAGCTCCTTGGGGTGTAGATGGAGGAGAGGGGATCTTGGGAAACCTAAACTGTGGCAAAGAACCTACTGGTCGCAATCCTTTTGGTTCTGGTTTCAAGGTAGCTTTATGGAGCGTAGATGAGACTACTGATCAGGCAGAAACGGCAATATTCTTCCGTATTTGTTATCGTGGCTTTCCCGACCTCGGTTGTACTCCTTACTTCATCGGGCCAATTCCTTTTCTTCCTGCTAATCGAGAAAGCTGGATTATCCTCGGTCCTGGAGTTTAAGTGGCGATCGATACTTACTTGTTTCTCCGTAATTGCAAAATCAGAACGTCTCTAAAAAAATTTATTATGAAAGCTCATCGATTAGCTCTTGTACTACAACTTTGAGCCTTTCGATATCGCCATTTGGTTCAAAAAGCCCCCACACAAGATTAAGATCGATCCTCCAATATCGATGAGCTAAAATATTGCGAAATCCAACAATATCTTTCCAACGAATTTCAGGATACCTATCCTTGAGTTCTTGAGGTAATTGATTAACTGCCTCCCCAATAGTTTGTAATCTGAAAAAAGTTGCGTCCTGAAACGCTATATTCTCAAAAAACTCCTGTTTTCCCGATTGTGTATATGACTCTATTCTTTCGATTGCTGAGGCGATATCAGTAAGGAAGAGTAAAGGGTTTCTTTTCTGTGACATTTCTGCTCCTTCTTTATAAGCTATCTAATGAAATAGCCTCACGTAATACTTCATTGCGGATTACTGGATGAAGTACGGTGCTTTGAGCAACGTCAACTTCACAACCGAGAAGCTCTTTAAGCTCGCGAGTAAAGGCGATTAGATCGAGAAGTGATTGCTTGGGCGAGACATCAATCAGAAAATCCACATCGCTTTCGCTTGTATTATCATTTCTTACTGTAGAACCAAACACCCTAATGTTGGGAGCATGATAACGTTCAGCAAGAGCGAGAATTTGAGAACGATAGGTTTTTAATTCCTCCTTATTCATGGGAAACCCCTTGTTTTGGTTAGCAATAACTTTTTTATGAATAGATGTCTTTTCGATGTCCAACAGCAATAACCAGTATTATGCAAGTTTGGTTCTCAATATGACAAAGAATTCGATAGTCACCGACTCGATAACGCCATATTCCTGTTTTACTTCCTTTTAATGGTTTTCCATACTGATAAGGATCTTGACTTGACAATACTCGTTGTTCAAGGTACTTGACAATTTGTTTACGAGCATTTCGGTCTAGTTTCTTTGCCTCCTTAAGAGCCTTACTATCCCATTAAAACGAGACTTGCCGTTCAAAATTTACTAACTTTTGCTAACAAAGTAGCAAAATGAAATCTTCTTGCTTCAACCAAGGCTGTCGGCAGCCACTTGTCCACAAGCTTGAGTTTGGCGGTGACTCCACCTACTTAAATTGATACTGGCGTTCCAGTCTCGTTCGATAAATGACCCACAGCTAACACAACAAAACCATCTATCAGATAGCTTTAAATCTGGGTTATACCAGCCACAATTAGAACAAGTTTTACTTGACGGAAAAAACCTATCGGCAATAATTAACTTGCTGCCATAGAGTTGACACTTGTATTCTAGTTGTCGTCTAAATTCATGAAACCCCATATCTGCTATAGCTTTGGCTAATTTGCCATTCTTCAACATTCCAGATACATTCAAATCTTCAATTACTATCTCGCTGTGGTTTTTGGCTAAATAAGTAGTGAGCTTATGTAATGTATCTTTGCGGATGTTGGCTATTCTCCGATGTAGCCTGGCTATCTTGATTTGAGCTTTCTTCCAATTGGCTGAATTAATTACCTTGTTACGATTACGCCATTGCAGTTTGGCTAACTTCTTCTCATATTTTCTGTAACTTTTTGCTCCTTTAAAGACAATTCCCGTACTCAGATAAGCTAGGGTTTTGACCCCTAAATCAACACCCACTACATCTACTGTTTTGGGAGTGCTTTGAGGTGGTTCAATTTCTACTTTGAAGCTGACATACCAACTATCCGCTTGACGAGAAATGGTGACATTTTTAGGCTTATAGCCATGAGGTAATCTCTCGTAGGTTCTCAAGATTCCTATTTTGGGAACTTGAATTTTTAAGTGGTCTATTACTTTGATTGTGCCATCAAGAGTAAAACTGTCATTTCTTCCTTTCTTCTTAAAGCGTGGTGGCTTTTTCTTTTTCTTAAAACAATCATCCCAAGCTGCCCTCAAATGCCTCAAAGCGAACTGAGGCGCACATTTAGAACTCTCGTAATACCAAGGGTTTGCGGGCTTAACCATTGCTACTAACCATTTATGCAGATCAATGGCAGAAGGGAACTTGATTCTCTCTTCTGGATTATCTCGATTATGTAAGAGTATCTGTTTGGTTAATCCCAGTCCCCAATTATAAGCATGACGAGCAACACCAGCGTGTTGAGCCAACATTGTTCGCTGCTGGGTATTTAACTTGAGTTCTGTCTTAAATCCGAGTAGCATAGAATCATTATACGACTTATTTACGTACAATGAAACGACTGGAAGTAAAAATATCAGATGAAGAAGCACAACTATTAGAGCAATATTGTCAACAAAGTGAAAAGACAAAAACTGATGTCATTCGATCTTATATTCGCCAGCTAAAACGAAAGGTAAAGAAAGTTAGCAATAGTTAGCATTTGGCTAACTGTTAATTAACCCTTGCGCCCAGGAGCGACGCGGGCTTCCTCGTTCAATCTTCCACATCAAGAATCCTCTTTGCATCTTCCATAGATACCCGTTTTCCAGGATTCTCAATACGGTCAATTGCGAGATATGTGTCCTCCATGTCTTCTAAATAGCGTGAGATTGCTTGTTTTACATAGAAGCTTTTTGAACGGCCAGTACGTGTAGCAAGAGAAGCAAGTCTTTGGTTGAGATCCTTCTGAAGTCTAACGGCAATTGTTTCAGAATTCATAATAGTAAGTCCTCAAACTGAATTGTTATACAAGTATAACAAGTATTACATTTTTGTTAACCCTGCAAATGTAGGGAGAAAAAAAACTAGAATATTCTAGTTTTCTTATAAGTCTTGACTGAGACTGATTTCATTGCAAAAGAACATCAGTCTCAACTTCAAAATTAATTAACCTCCGTAACTAGGCATAGCTCCAGCTACAGCCTGTGCTGTTTGTTGTGGCATATACCCAGGTTGAACCTGTTGTCCAGGTACAAAACCTATTGGTTGAGGTTGGGGTGCAAATCCTGCTGCTGCTGCTGCTTTGGACTGCGCTCCACCAGGATTACCAAAGGGATTACCATTAGTAGGTACATTACCGTTACCATTGCTATTATTGTTACGGCTAATACCGCCACTGTTTTGTCTCACGTTCTGAGAGTGCCAGTTATGGTTAAGGATGTACTCTTTGATTGGCGAGTGTGGTTGTTGTCCAGGACTCAAATCAGGCAATAGATTAGGAGCAAAAGCTTTCATAATGCAACATAATTGCAACTCAGTAACCTTGAGTTTACCTACAGTACCAAATGCCTGCTCATAAACATTCTGAGCTTGTTCATAGTCAGGGGTTTTGGGACTTTCTCCTCTTTGAGAGGATACTTGGTTGACGTAAATCGTCTTAAACAAGTCTCTAGCACCAAAATACAAACTTTTCTCAACGGTAGCTTGGTCGTTGACTTGCATACCTAGTGTTTGGCAAGTAACGTTATACATTTGATTAATGGCTTGCATATCTTGGGGACTAATAGATGCGCCATAAAAGTCTACACCTTGAGGCTGAACTTGTTGTGTCTGTGGTGCATACCCAGGTTGTTGTACCTGTTGAACATTTTGTTGAGGTGCATACATATTCTGAGGTTGAGTCTGAGTTTGAACCTGTTGAGGAAAAGGCGCAGGCACATTTTGAGGTTTTACGTAATTCATAGTAGTACTATTCCAATTATATTTTTTTGAACTTAAGGTTAGTTGAACAATTAGAAAACTTTCTAATTTATTCACCTACCCAAGCCCGACAGGGCTACTCTTTATTAATCAACCAAACAAACCCTCATTCCTTAGCCATTTTCCATCTTTTCTGGGCAATCTAAACTTAGCACCCTACCCTTTATCTCTTACACCCTAGCTTCTAGCTATGGGGAGTATTCGTGACACCATGTTTAGCGACAAATTCATTTTCTCCGATAAATCCCCAATTGTTACTATCCAGCTTCATCCAAGTGATTACGAACTGACGTTGAAAAAATTGCTGATTTACTATGGCGATCGCCATAGTGATAACTCGGTTTTTTATTGGAATAATGGTTATAAAAACCTAGTTAAACTAAGCTTAGAAAAGCAAAAACTCAGGTATAATCCGATACCTAATGATAGACCCTACCACAATCCTCTAACTCTAATCCCAGTCCAAAAATTACCAGGACTGTATATTTTCGATAATCTTTTAGATTTCGCTCTCCTTTCTACCGCAGAAAAATCTGTTAGAGAATCGCAAATTTATAACTGTGTCAATCGTTTGTCTCATCAGTCTGGAGTCCAGGTGGTTTTGTTAGGGGAATGGATTCAACTGAGTCCTAAATTACGTCTCAAACTAGATCAAATTCAACTGAGTTTGCCTACGGGTCAAGATATTAGCAAGACCTTAGAAGCCGAATTAAAGCAAAAACCCACAGTCAAGTTAATTTCTGCCTGTCAGGGTTTATCTTGGGGGGATATCTATCACGAATTAGCCAACTTTGAGTCAGTCAGTGACTTAGAATCCTTGGCTCAAGAATTTTTAAACCTTAAGCACAATATCCTCAACAATAGCGAACTCAACTTAGAATATTTTAGTGACATAGATATACCTCGTATTGGTGGTAACGATTTACTCAATCAATTCCTATTTGACAAATTAATCAAGTTAAATGAACCTAGTGCTGCTCAATACGGACTTAAACCTCCTAAAGCGATGCTTTTTGTTGGACCACCAGGGACGGGTAAAAGTTTGACAGCCAAAATGACTGCTAAAACCTTGGGTTATACTTTAATGGGTATGAGTTTTGGTGACATTTTAGGTTCAGATAACCCAGACAGAATTGTATTCCGCCTTCTAGAACTGGCCGAAAGCATGGGCAAAGTTGTCCTATTCCTCGACGATTGGGATAAAGGGTTGGCAGATTGGGAATCTGGTGGAGCAGCTAGACGAATCGTCCAGAAGTTCCTAACCTGGATGCAGGAACATAGCTCTCCTGTTATCACTATTGCCACAGTCAACCGTATCGAACTATTACCTGCTGAATTAATACGTCGTTTTGATGATGGTGGGATCTGGATGCTCGATCTACCCCATCGAGGAGCTATTTATGAAATTTTTAATATTTACTTATCCAAGTGTTTTCCTCAACAGTTTCTCCATACCAATCCCGAATCTGTTGACAATACCCCTTGGACTTTTGAGCAGTGGGTCGAGCTTATTGATGAGGCTGAAGAATGCACTCCAGTAGAGATTGCCGATGTGGTTAATAACTGCCTAATTGATTGGTACTGCAATCAATATGAGCAAGTAAGGACTAAAGGAAAAGAGACTCCTAAAATAGAGTTTAATTATTTGTTGAATAAAGTTACCCAAATCAACAAAGCTTCTGTTCGTGCCTCCGAATCGATTCAAGCTATGCGTAACAATGCTTGGTTTGCTAAACCCGCATCTAGTTTAGATACTAGTCTTTTTAAGTTGCCTGAAGAAGCCTTGCTTGGCGGTGGTTAGAAAAGACTCTGCCTTTATAGAGATTAAAGCCAAAACCAACGTGGTTTACCCGACGTTGATTTTGTCGAATACAGTGTAGGTACATCACTACCAAGAAAAAGTTAAGTGTATAGTGATTACAACACACTGTTACCCGATGACGACACACTATGTATATCTCCGAACTTTGCGCTCGCTTCGGCATCACGAAAAGAAGTGTATATATTAATTAATTATTGATTAAGGATTGCCTACCATGCCGAAAAATTTGGCTGCACTACCCAAGATCACTACAATTAACCCGACCAATACACCACGATTGGTAAATTCTTGATTGCCTACTCTCTTGTCTAATTGTTCTACTTTGGTATCTAAAGCTTTGATTTGACCAGATAATTTCTCGTCAACAGCTTTAATACCACCTTTAATCTCAGCTTGACCAACTTTTAGCTCTGTAACGTCAGTAGTGAGTTTGTCTAGCTTCTGATTGATTTGTCCTAATACTTCTGCCAAGTCGGTTTGAATGACTGGATTATCCACTTTTGATATACTCCTATTATGTTTGTTTTTGACTTGGGAAGCTTCTAGATTTGCCGTCGGGAAGCTTCCTTATTATTTATTGTCTCATCATCATTGGTAGGTTTATCCCACAACGATGACAAACTTACCCAGCTTCCAGGTTTGCTGCCAGAGCTTTGGCTGGAATGAGAGATTAAGCTAAAATCAACTCCAATATTTACCAATTTTGAGGTCTATAACAACAGGAACTGGATACAACAATTTTCGTCCCGCCTCAATCATGAGCCGTTCTAAAGTCTCGGCAACAGAGTTAGCCTGTTCCTTTTTGGCTTCAATCACCAACTGATCGTAAGCAGTTAAAACTAAATGGGCATCGAGATGAAGACGAATTGATTTTAGATACCAACTGGCAATAGCCCGTTTTAAGATATCAGCACAATCAGCCTGAATGGGATAGTTAATAATCTGATTGAGTTTGGGACTTTTACTCGACCAGATATTGATTCTCCCCAAAGTTGAGCGAGCCTGTTGTTGTCCTTGTTGCCACTTGCGCCTACAGTTTTGGTGGTATTCCTCAATTTCAGGATAGAGAGAGAAAAACAGCTCTCGTAATTCCTTAGCTCTTGCTAAACTCAAGTAAACACTAAACTTTTTAGCAGCATTGAGGCGAAACTTTTCTGCGCCCATGCCATAAATCAAGCCTAAGTTGAGAATTTTACCTAATTTACGCTGTTCTGATGTTAAGTCATCTATCTGACAGTCATAGATAAAAGAACCAGTTAAAGCATGAATATCCTGTCCTTGAGTAAATGCTTCAATTAAGGTGGGAACATTCATTCTTTTAGCAGCCAACCTCAACTCGATTTGAGAATAGTCGGCATCTACTAGCAAATAGCCATCGGCAGCAGCAAAGCAGGCTCTAATCTTAGGTATTTTGGGAATGTTGCTTAAATTTGGTTCTTGACAGCTAGTTCTACCCGTTCTCGTACCAATCTGCCACCAATTACCCCTGAGCCTACCATCCTCTTGAATATATGACTCAAATCCTTTGAGAAAAGTATTGATAATCGTATTGAGACTGCGATATTTAATTATTTTAGCTATTACAGGATATTCTTTAGCCTGTTCTATTAGTACATTACTATTAGTCGATTGGAGTTCAATGCCGTAAGCCCTCAACACCTCCAGTAGTTGTGGAGATGAAGCAATATTAAACCTGGTTTCTAATTCTTGAAATATCTTATCTCCTAAGTCATCGCGTTGTTGTTCGTAATCTTTTCTGACTTTTCCCCAGCGATCGCGGTCGAGATAAATTCCCCGACTTTGCATATTAATTATGGGTGGCAAACAACAGTATTCAAGCAGAGCTATTTTCATTTCTCCAGTTTCTTCTAGTCTTTGCTGGAGTCTTGTGAAGATCTCAATTAAAATTCCCGCATCATTAGCAGCATACTGAAGTTGAGTAGAAGACAGTTTTCCACTCCAGTCCGAATTCTGTTCGGCTTTATCTAGTTTGAGATTGAGTAAATTACGAGCAGTAAACTGTAGGCTTGCTTGTCTAGTAGCTCCAGCCTTGAGTACCTCGATTCCTAGCATGGTACAAGCCAGGGGAGGTTTAACCTCAATCCCTTCTGCCTCTAGCATCAGAACATCAAACTTAAGATGATGTCCTACTTTCAATAGTCGAGTATTTGCCATCAATCTTTTTAAGCTAGTTCTATTCTTAATTTCAGGCAATTTGATGATTAAAACTGGAACATCTTCGCTATAGGCAATTTGGATTGTCTTAACCATACCAGGTGCAGGGACAAGTCCAACTGTTTCGGTATCCAAAGCAATAAAACAGCTCTCTGTTTCTATTTTGGCTATCCACTTATCTAAATCGCGCTCTTTCTCGATAATTGTATAGTCAAAATTTGGTTCTTGTTGGGCTTGTAGTCGTCCAATTAAAGCAATACTTTGTTGGCGACTGTAAAAGCTAAATCTTTGGTTCGGCATTAAATCTAAAAAGTTAAATATTATCTAGTACTAAAGAGCGAGGGAAAATGTAGCAAAGTTGAGGGTAATCAAAAAAACCCACGGTTAACTTAGTCAAGAATATGTCTTATTTAATTCAAACTAGTCATGTCTCGAAATACAGTTACTCCCAAAATATTTATGCTGTTGATGGCGATAGCCATGTTCTTATCCAGTTGGGTACTGCCTACTTGGTTGTGGCAATTTAGTTTTTTGCCTCAAATATTCATCTAAAGTCATGGCTAATTATTTTCCTCCTACCATCGCTCAAGCCAGAACCCAGAGTACTCAGGTATCAGTTACCGCCACACCTCAATCTCAGCCCAAGCTATGGGAAACCGAACTCTTTCAACTCTCAGCCATGGGTGCAGTTGTGGCATTGTTGATGTTATGGGCTTCTATAAGCAAAAAACAGCCTAAGCTGACCACGGCTCGGATGGCTAATCGTTGGGATAAACTTAATGCTACTAACCTAACCTTCAAGCACCTGCAAGTTACGGCTAGTGGCAAATGTAATCCCAGTGCGGGATGGTGCGGTACGCCTCAATACAAGTACAAGTTTTTAGGACGAGCATGGGCATCCAGGCTACAGGTAATTCTGCATAACACCATGCCTACTACCTGGCTTCCTGATATTGGTCGGGGAGTATTGGTACTAGGCGCACCAGGTTCGGGTAAAACTTTTTCTTTTATAGATCGTTTAATAGAATCATTGTTTGCCCAAGGAATAAGTGTCTTACTCTACGATAAGAAGGGCGACCAGATGAAGTTGCATATGTCCCTAGCCTCTCGCTATGGTTATACCGTAGATGTCTTTGCTCCTGGGGGAGTAGGGTTGGAAAAAGGTGAAGACCTAGATACGCCAGGAGCAGACTATACCTGCGTTATCAACCCTTTAGACTTTATGAGAGATCCTCGTGATGCTACTACCGCAGGAGAACTAGCCAAAATCTTGCTCGACTCTCAAGGAAGCGGCGATAGTAAGAATGATTTTTTTGCTCAAACTGGAAGAATGTTGGCTAAAGGTTTGATGCAGCTGGCTAAAGCTAGTAAATATCAAGACTTACCAATGGTTTATGCTATTACCCAGTTACCTAACCTAGTTAAACGTCTTGATTGGGCAGTACGGCGGAATGATGGCAAAAAACTTGACCCTTGGATTGCGGCTACTATTTCCAACTTTCTCTCCTCTAAAGAATCAGAAAAAACCGCAGCTTCGATTAAGACGACAGCTGAAATTACCTTTAATGGATTTATCCAAAACGATCTTTTGCCCTGTATGATTGGCCAAAGTACCATTTCCCTTTACCTCAAACCCAAACAATTATTGGTAATGAAGCTGGATGACCGTAGGCGTAGCGTAATCGCTCCCTTGATTACCATGTGTATGCACTTATCAATTGTGGAGAACTTAAGCGAGAAGAGAAAAAATCCTTTCTGTTATTGTATTGATGAAGCTCCTAGTCTGGGGGTCTTTGGCAAGTTAAGTGAGTTTATTAACGAGTATAGGTCTAATGGTGGCATACCTATAATTGGGGCGCAAAGTTTGAACCAATTCTTTGAACTATATGGAGATAAGGGAGGTAAAGCTTTAGTTTCAGCTCTTTACACTCATGTATTATTTGGTCCTAATGATTCGGCTACGGCAGAAGAATACAGCAAAAAGTTTGGTAATAAAATCGAAATCACTACTTCAGTATCTCGTTCCCATGGTCAAAGTGGAGCCTCAACTTCAGTTAGCCAACAAATTCATCAAGTCCCTCTAATTAGCGTAGATCAGATAGAGCGATTCCCTCAAGGTAAAGCAATTATTTCCAATCCAGGCTATGGAGATCGCAACGATACCCGTAGACCTTTGATGGGTAGAATTGGCATTCCGACTGAAGACATCAGGCGGGAAAATCAAGCTCAATCGGTAATTTGGCAAGATAAAATTCGTCCTGCTTTAGCAGACAGGATGAAAGAGCTGAGAAAATATCAGCAACAGCAAGATTATGTCGATCTCAGTCAGCTAAACAACGAACAAAAACAAGATTGGACGACAGAACAGTTGCAACTGAGACTGGCAGCAGCCGAAGAATTGTTGCCTATGCCTCCTGAAGAAAAAAAATGAGGTTTAGCCAAGCCCCTTCGGTACAGGGTCTAGGGCAGAGCCAATCGCTAGCGGAAAAAATTTCAATAATTTTGCTTGAATAGTTACTAAATATCATACTTGGGAAATTATCAATTATCTATGTCAGAAAACTCTTTTACTATTACTATTCGTCTTTTCGACAGATTCAATCCCATCCCAACTACTCCAGTCTTTTTGACCGCGCCATTTAAGATTTAAGATTGTTGATTGTAGATTAATGGGCACAGGCTCCTTCTCTTCAAGGAGGAGATAATCGCGCAATTTTTCAATTCGTATTTCAGTAATCACGTAATCGCGCAATCTTCAATCCTCAAGCTCCTTCCTGATAGTAGGTGTCAACACCTCGATTGCGAGACAGTCCGTTGGCGGGGGAACCCCGCTTAAAGGAACTGTCGAGGGCGGATTTGCGCGGGAAACCCGCGCATCCCTCTCGGTCAATCTGCTTTTCGACAATCATCAATCTACAATTGCCTGACTACGGAGCTATTGCTGCTTAATTTAATCTGCAAAAAAGACAAAGAAACACAATAAAAGCTAATTTCTGCGCTATGTTTCAGTGACAATCGCACTTTTTTGTGGCTTGATTCGGACAGATGCTGGGCAAAAGCAACATATCTATTTGCTCTAGCTGAACTTTAACTCTCCTATATCTGGCGTAACAATGGGACATTCTAAGGCTAAAATTAGCAATAAAAGGGGTAAAACCGAAAACAACTCTCACGAGTCCAGTATCGAGAGTCAATCCGAACTCAAACTCAATAGAAAAGAAGCGAGATCTCCATCTGAACCACAACTATGTCAGAACAAATTTTACGAAGAATGTCCTAGTAGTGCAATAACTGACACGGTTTACACGGCAGGGGTCACAGGGATGGATTTTTGGGCAATAAGACACGATAGTTTGAATGGAGGGAAAGATTTTTCCTCTGGTAGAGTCGAGTTGCAAATTCGAGATAGATTTGACTTGACCGACTTTGCCGAAGTAGCGTATCAAACTAAAGAAGTAATTGCCCATCAATTTGGCGAACAAACCCTAAAACTACACTATGCTCTTGCTGCGATCGCTTTCCGCAAACCCGAAGCCTGGAAGCAGAAAATTACTGTCTCAGCTTCCAAACTTTTAGCTGACTTTGGTGAAGATAAAAAAAGAAATTACTACATTCCTAAAAATGAAAGAGGACTTAGTAAAAAAACTACGAGCTACTTATCTAAATCAGAAAAGTTAAAAAAATTAGCTCATCACGTTTATTTAGGGTTGGCTGAATAACTTGACAACGTTGAGCCAATATAGGTTACAGAGATCTTTGATGCAGAAAAAAGTGAGGTGAAAGGGGCGAAAAAGCCCTAAAATTGGTGAAACGCCCTTGCACTTAACTAGCCAGAACAA
>JASJDX010000248.1 GCA_030064975.1 Pleurocapsa sp. MO_192.B19 | reverse complement strand
CTTGGCGGGGCATCGCTGGCTTTCCCGTGCGCGAATCAATCAGCATAAAATCCTCGTAACGCTTTAGTTAATTAACTTCTCGATTCTGAAACAACTCTCTTGGGCTTCATTATAAATTTGAAGATGATAAAAATCCTAAAACCTTGGCAAATAGATGAAAGACTTTAGCTGTATTTTTTTTGATAATCAAGCTATCAATCAATTTACTACAAAAGGTTTTAGAGGTCAGGAAAAATGGGTTTATCTACTCAAAAAATTGCTATTGTCACAGGTGCATCGCGGGGAATCGGTCGCGCGATCGCCAAAAGGCTCTCATTAGACGGATTTGCAGTAGTGGTCAACTATGCCCACAATCGGGAGCAAGCCGAAGCGGTTGTTCGAGAGATTCATGGTGAAGGGGGAGATGCGATGTCTTCGACTAGCTCCGCAATCGCCTTGCAAGGAGATGTTTCTGATGCACATGATGTCGAATCACTGTTCGATTGGGCTGAAAAAACCTATGGCGGTGTGGATGTTTTGATTAATAACGCGGGCATTCAAACTCCAAAACCGATCGACATCGCCGATACAGATGACGAGTTGTACGACAAGATATTTAATATCAATACCCGTGGCACATTTCTCACGCTAAGACAAGCTGCTCGACGCTTACGAGAGGGGGGACATATTGTCAACTTTTCCACCAGTGCTATTGGTCTGGCAATGCCAGGTTACGCTATTTATTCGGGCGCAAAAATTGCGGTGGAAATCTTTACCAACATCATGGCAAAGGAATTACGGGGACGGAATATTACCGTCAATGCGATCGCCCCTGGACCAACGGCAACCGATTTATTCTATCAAGGCAAATCCGCAGAATTAATTGAGAAGTTTGCCCACAAAGCACCGCTAGAGCGTTTAGGGCAACCCGATGATATTGCCAGCGCAGTTGCCTTCTTAGTAAGTCCCGAAGGCAGTTGGGTAAACGGTCAAATCCTCCGAGTCAATGGCGGCATTGTGTAATTTAATTAATTTATAAATAATACAAAATTTAAGAACAATGCAAATGTCTGACAAGCTGAATCGTGCAGGTAGAAACACTAAACCTGTTTATCAAGACGTAAATCTTCTCATCGTGGTTAGTATTACCTTGATGGAACTGATGGGAACAATGAGCATCAATCCCGTCTTACCTGGGATTGCTCGTGAATTTGAACTATCACCACAGCAGATTGGTTGGGTGACTACTGCTTTTGTTGTCCCCATTGCGCTCGGAGCTCCTATATGTGGTGTTCTGGCAGATCGCTTTGGTCGAAAAGCCATTCTAGTTCCGTCACTGTTTCTGTTTGCGATCGCAGGGGTTGCCTGTGCCTTAGCTCCTAATTTTCAAATCCTTTTAGCGTGGCGTTGTCTGCAAGGGGTTGGGGCAGCAAGTTTAGAGGCACTAGCACTGACGCTGATTTGCGATTTGTATACTGGGAAGCAATTGACCGCAGCGATGGGATTTAATGCCAGCGCGATCGGGATGAGTTTGGCAGTGTATCCTTTGCTAGGCGGTGGATTGGCATCAATGGGGTGGCGTAACGCATTTGCTTTGCCACTGCTTAGCTTTCTAGTTGGGATTTGGTTGTGGCGATCGCTGCAACTGCCCGAACAGCAGCACTATTCAGATTTTAATTTCAAGGTTTATTTGAGAAATATTTGGAGCAGTATTCGTCGTGGTCGGGTCATGAGACTTTTATTGATAGTAGTCGCGCTCTTTGTTCTCTTGTTTGGTGCTTATTTGACCTACATTCCCACTGTGGCAGCGTCTCTCGGTGCTTCTGAGATCGCCATTGGTATCTTGTTGGCAAGCATGGCAGTGTTTTTTGCTTTAACTTCATCACAACTGGGATGGTTCGCGCGATCGTTCTCTGAATTGACTCTCATCAAGATTTCCTTCTTGATTTACACGTTGGCATTAGTTATAACACCTGCAATTGAACACATCTGGATGTTATTCATTCCCAGCATCTTGTTTGGAATAGCACATGGAATCGTATTTCCCACAACACAAGCACTATTGGCGGAATTAGCTCCCAGCACTAATCGGGCGGGTTTTATGGCAGTGGTGGCAATTGCAGTACCCCTAGGACAGTCACTCGGTCCAGTATTAGGTGGGTTAGCGTTTAGTGCCTGGGAAATTAGAGGAGTCTTTTACGCAGGTACGCTCTTGGCGATCGTAACTTTAATTTTACTCAACTATTTGATACCTCAATCTTATAATAGTTCAGGAGAAGAGTAAGGGGCTTTATCTTTACCTTCATTACTTTCTGCTGGATAAAAAATAGTTACAGGAATTTTTCTAAATGGGTTATCTTCTTCAAAGGTCAACACCTTTTTTCTACTCTTATCGGTAAAATCTAATTATGTAATTCCCACAAGATATTTACCTACTGGTTTTGTTAGTTCTGTTAAATTTCCCAATAAAATTCCCAGCATAAAAAAATTCTCAGAATTATTAATTTACATATTCTGTCGAAAAGAAGAAGGACTTGTTCCAGTATGCTTTTTGAAAAAGCGGGAAAAATGACCTGGTTCTTTAAAACCTAGTTGATAAGCAACTTCTTGGATAGAAACAGGCGATCGCTATTTATTTAAACGGGTCATGCGATCGCGAAACCGAAGTAAGAAAAGTATCGCTGCGATCGCTACTCCGATAGATTGTACTAACCGTAATAATCTTTATAAAGATACTGGGGCGGAAATATGTTCGTGAACAATGAACCATTCGCCATCGTGTTTTTCCCAAATATCTGTTTGTCTGCCATCGGTTTCAATGGGAGTTCCGTCATTTAATTCGGCTGAAAGATGCCAGGTGAAAGTCGTCCAGGCTAAATTATCTCGGCGTGTGAGATTAAGATCGTCATTAGCAGAGAGGATAAATTTGGGCATCTTATTGAACAAGTTAGTTTGAATACCTTGTTTATATTCATCCCAACCTTGATACTGCATTGGTAAAGCATCGTAGAAAACTAAATCTGCATCTTTGATATAGAATTTACTTAAAGCATCGGGATTATGACTATTCCAAGCGGCATGAGTGCGATCGATTAGCTGTTTAAATTCCTGTTTTTCTCGGTTGTTAGATATTGGCTTGGCGATCGGCTTTGCTGGTGCGCGGAGCGCAATCGCATCTTGAGTAAAAAATGAATTAAATCCCAGGAAGAAAAAAAGTAAAGCGATGCCTACTAGCAGGCGTGGAATAAGCTGCTTGCGAAGCAGCATTAGTTGCGGACACACGAATGTCTTTACTGCCCACTCTAACTTCGTAATCGCCAAATATGTTTTAAAAGTTTTAGCAAATGACATAAAATTTATCTCCAACAAACATTTGAACCATTTATAATCTCTAACAAGAAGGTTGTTAGTTAGCCCTCTTCTGTAGACTGACAATGATTGATATTGGACTTACTCACATCGCTCTTCCTGTCTCGAATATCGAACGGAGTATTGAATTCTATTCCACCTATGCGGATATGCAAGTCATCCATCGCCGTATTGATTCGGAAACAGGTGTTGCTGTAGTTTGGCTTACCGATAATACTCGACCTTTTGCAATTGTTTTAATTCAAACTAATCCAGTAAATCCCATTCTTTCTCCATTAGCTCATCTGGGTGTTGGTTGCTCCAGTCGGCAACAGATGGATACTCTCTGTGACAAGGCTCGCTCTGAGGGGGTGCTGATTAAAGAACCACAAGACTCTGGATATCCTATAGGTTATTGGGCATTTCTGCGCGATCCAGATGGTCATACTCTCGAACTTTCCTATGGACAAGAAATTGGTTTGACAGTAAAAGAAAATCTTGAATCTGAGTAAGTCAATGTTTTTGTTTTTACTTTGTTTTTACTTATTTGTTTCCGTCTGTTGGGATAAACAACACAGAACCAATAGTAAATAGAACGCTGGCAATAATATGAATTGCAACGTGTATTGAAATACCTTCAGTTAGTTCGAGGAATCCGTCAAAGAGAAACATTAATGAACCAATAAGAAATAACCAACTCACTAGAGACTCGCGATCGAGTAAGATTTGGTCTTTAGCGAAACTGCCTTTTTCTGCTTTAGTTGCGATCGCAGTTAGTTTTTCGGGATGAATAGCTGCACTTGTTAAACCAGAAGTATTGTCTCCCCTTGCACTTGCGTCAATATGTAAGATTTTAGCCATATTTTTTAATTAATCTTTGCGTTTGTTAATTATTGGATGTTTAATCGTTACAATTACAGCATAAGTAACTAGAGGTTTTCGAGCTTTCAAAATCTTGCTTGGCTTACACAATCTTGCTGCGAGTTTTTTTTACTCTCAATTTCTCCAACAAGTTGCTAGAGAAACCATTAATTGCGATCTCGATCGCCTGGAATTAAGCACAGAATTTCGCGCTCGCAATCCCCAAATCGAACAACTGGCAATGAATCCTAAGGCTTACCGTCAAAGTTAACCTTGCTATTATGGGTTCATAATGTCCAAGGTTAATTAATTTTCAACAGATAAATTCTCTCGAAACGCAGAAGGACTCATTCCAGTATGTTTTTTAAAAAAGCGGGAAAAATGACCTGGTTCTTTAAATCCTAGTTGATAAGCAACTTCTTATATGGAAAGGCGCGATTGGCGCAGCCACGCCAAGGCGCGATCGCATTATCAAAAGCCATAAAAATTAATAAATATTTAATAAATATTCAATCGATAGAGTAAGTGCAGCGACTATTTTTTTCTCTAAAGTTTCATTTTCTGAAATTCCTTTTCTGAATAAAAAACGTTCTCTTGCTACTGTTTTAGTCTGGAACGTTTCTACTGCTAAAGAAAATTTTCTCTTATTAAATAGATTTCTACAACTCTTAAATAGCGATCGCCGCAATAACTATCTAATGGCAACAACTACCAAGCTGTTTTATAGTCTTCTACGAATTGCTCAAAACTTATGGGTTGACGACCGAGAACTTCTTCAACGTTAGGGGATACTTCATTGAATTTATTAGCTTTGCAATAGCTATGAAGTTGTAAAAGTGCTTTAACCAGAATTTTGGGCATACCCATCTCCAGCATAACTTCCTCTTCTTTTTCTGGGGAAATATCATGATAAATAATTTGGCGACCCAGATGTTTAGAAAAGATTGTAGCTTTTTCTGCTGCACTAAGTGCTTCATTACCCTTCAGTGTATAGGTCTGACCTTTATGTTATTTTCTCTCTTCCTCTTGCTTCAGAAGGTTTTCCTGTAACCATGCTTTGGCATACCAAAAATAATGACGATTCGACTCATACTTGGCTAAGAAGAATTATCTCCGAATTGATTAAAGATGAGTAAAATTACTATCGAGGTGTTTGAATATAAAAATCTAAGCAAAAAAACTTGTAAGGTTATTAATTTACATATGTTGATGTCGAAACGCAGAAGGACTTATTCCTGTATGTTTTTTAAAAAAGCGGGAGAAATGTCCTGGTTCTTTAAATCCTAGTTGATAAGCAACTTCTTGTATAGAAACAGGCGATAAGCCTTCGGCATAGCTTCGCTTACGCGATAAAATAGCTTGAGCTTCAGCGATTACTTTTTCAGCAATCCAATTATTAACCGATTTACCAGTCTTACTTTTGATTACCGTACTCAGATAACTAGGATGTAAATATTGAGCTTCTGCATAGTCTTGAACTTTGTATAGGGTGTCTATGTTACCCGCACTCAAGTCTCGAAAGTGTTTTTCTAAGTTGCGCTTGAAAGTAAGTACGATCTGCGAAGCACTATCAGATTCGTTCAAAGGATCGTAAGTGCGCCAAAATTTTTCTTTGATTTTTAGTAGCAACACTACCATCAAGCTACCGATTATTTTAAATTTATAGGCTGAATTGCTTTGGTATTCTGCGATCAGCTGATTTCCTAAATTATCAAATTCTTGAAAGATTTCCTGATTGGGATATTGAGGAGGAGCAACTTCGGCAATGAGAAAGGGAAATTCGTTCAAAATATCTTCTCGCACATATTGTTTGAGAAACGATTCGGCAAAGGTAATTACAAAGCCTTTAGCTAATTCGTGAATTTCAAAGCCTTTAACGTGTCCTGGATTAGTAAAGTAGATAGTACCAGGCTTAGTTTCATAAGAATTGCGATCGATAAAGTATTTTCCTCGTCCACTACTGATGATGATGATGGAATAGTAATTTGCTCGAAACAGTGGGGATTTAATCGGTACATCGCCATGAACTTCTTCTAAACGATGAATAGTAAAATCAACTTCTTGTGGAAGAGTTCCGCCCATAGAAGCATAAAACTCTGCCATTGAATTGTAAATTGCGATTACGGAGTTAGCCAGAGGCATCGCTTCAGACATTGATTCGATTCATAAATAGCTATATATGGTTATTTTTCCGCTCTATAAATTTAAAATAACGAAAATCTTTCATCAATAAAGTCATACTGCATTGGAAAAGCAAATCATTGCGATTGAGTATGCTCAATTGTTTATTAGATAGCGATCGCTTGGAAGATATTTTTGCTCCCCCAAATATCGTCCTCAGTTTAAACCAATTTACGGCGTAACTACTTCCTCCAAGATCAATGCGATCGCCTTTTCGCAAAAAACAAATAATAAAAGACAAAAAACAAAAAACTGGAGTAGGTTTGTCAAGCCTCTCCAGAAGTGTCACGAAATTCAATTGTTGTTGCGGAATCCTGTTTCTGTCTCAAATCCGTATCTAAATTAACATTAATATTTAGTTGAGTTTGATATGTGCCTAGGAAAAGTTCAAGAAAACCGTAACAATAGCTACAAAGCTTATGTTGTCTGAGTTCTACCTTAATGATTTTTATTAGCATCTAGAGTAGAGAATTTTTAGCCTTACTACCTCAATCAATCCAGCATTACAACTAGATTGTATTGAATATCATTCTGAGTACTAAATACTAATACCTTTACCAAACAATACTCAGATCTGTCGGGGAATATACTAGTAGCTATCCCCCAAGAAAAACTTATAGATCGCGCAGCACATTGCCCTATCTAAGTTTTCAGTGAATGAGTGCAAATCAATAAATCTAATCAATCTAACCTTTGTCTTTCACCAGAGACAAAATCAGGGCTGTTGGTATAAGCATTATATACAAGTCATTGGTCACTAGTTATTAGTCATTTGTTACTTAACAAAAGACAAACGACGAATGGCAAAGAACAAAAGACTAAGGACAAATAAAAACCATGCAACAGCCACTAACTATCGATAGAAAACGAGAGAGACGCAGTCAGCAGAATAGATTATTAGTAAACATCCCCTGGCTGACAACAATCTGGTCAGATTTCAAGATTATCTTTGAGCGCGATCCAGCAGCAAATAATTGGCTAGAGGTACTCATCTGTTACCCTGGCGTTCATGCTTTAACATTACATCGAGTAGCTAATTGGCTGTGGCATAATCGAGTTCCCCTCTTACCCCGTTTTTTATCTCACTTAGGCAGATTTCTTACTGGCATTGAAATTCATCCTGGTGCAACCATCGGTAAAGGAGTATTTATCGATCATGGCATGGGGGTAGTAATTGGTGAAACTGCCATAGTAGGTGATTACTGTTTAATCTACCAAAATGCCACCTTGGGTGGGACTGGGAAACAGACGGGAAAACGCCATCCGACTTTAGGAGATAATGTAGTAGTCGGTGCAGGCGCGAAAGTTTTAGGAGATATTAATATCGGTAATGATGTGCGCGTTGGCGCGGGGTCAATTGTACTGCGAGATGTACCAGATGATTCAACGGTGGTAGGAGTTCCAGGTCGCATCGTCTCTCGCACTGGTCATGGCTGTCCCCTCGAACACGGCAAACTACCAGATCCAGAAGCTAATGTTATTCGTTCCCTACTCGATCGCATCGAGAGTTTGGAACAAAAGATACAGAATTTATCCACTTATTAACCTCAAAATTATGTATAAATCAACTCCCCCTGATGCCTTTGTCAGTCAGGTAGCAAAAATCCATCCCAGCGAACGCTGGAGTGTTCATCGCCGACTACAAGAATTAGATATTCCCTGTTGGTGTCCCGAAGACGGCGCACTCTGGATCGAAATTGATAGTTGTATTAATGCCATCTTACTCCGCAGTACCATACAGCAATTCGTTAGCACTCGCTCTGAATTAATCGACTGGTTAGAGCGATGTTGGTCAACTGAATTAGATGTCATTAATCATCAGTCAATGGTAATTAGTCGTTAAACAAATAACCACTGTAAGGGCTAACAGCCGTTTGCCCCTAACTATATTATCCCGCTGGACGGGACTCACAAATCTTACAAATAAAGAATCATGACACAAACATTAGTCTTTCAACCTTTCGGTGAAGTAGCCAATAATCCTATTGGTTTGGAAAAAGAAATCGTAGTTCCAGTATGTGAAGGTTTAAATCTTGCCTTAGCAAGCTTCCAGGGTTTATATCTGCAATATCAAAAGCATCATTTTGTAATTGAAGGTGCAGAATTTTATTCAATCCATCAATATTTTCAAGAAAGTTATGATGCTGTTCAAGGTCATGCTCACGATATTGCTGAACGTTTAAATGGTTTGGGAGGTACTCCCGCAGCTAGCTTTAGCAAATTAGCCGAGCTTTGTTGCTTTACTCCTGAAGAGGATGGCATCTTTGACTGTCGCCAAATGCTCGTAAACGACTTGGCTGCCGAACAAAAAATTATTGACTTAATTCGCCGTCAAGCGTCCCAAGCTGAGAGTCTGGGTGATCGCGCTACTCGTTATTTATACGAACAAATTTTGCTATCTACCGAAGAAAGAGCCTTCCACCTCGACCACTTTTTAGCTACTGATAGCCTAACTTTAGGGTTTGTGGGAAACGGCAATAGTTAGTCATTAGTCGTCAGTCCTTAGTCTATTAGTTATTTGTGATCTTGTCAGAGACAAATAACTAATGACTAATAACAAAGAACAAAAGACAAAGGAAAAAATCATGCCACCGATTCAGATTAACGATACAACTTTGCGGGATGGGGAACAAGCAGCAGGAGTCGCTTTTACTGTAGCTGAAAAAGTTATTTTTGCAACCTTAATGGACGCCATTGGGGTACAAGAGCTGGAAGTAGGCATACCTGCAATGGGTAGCAGCGAAGTTGAAGCCATTACCGAGATTAGCAATTTGGGTTTAAAGACCCTACTGACTGGCTGGAATCGGGCAGTACGCTCTGATATCGATGCTTCTCTGGCTTGTGGTTTGCAACGGGTGCATATATCTGTTCCTGTCTCAGAAATTCAGATCGCCGTCAAGTTCCAAGGTAATTGTCAATCAGTGTTTAACCGACTGCGTGATACAATTAGCTATGCTTGCGATCGCGGTTTGTATATTTCTGTTGGTGGTGAAGATTCTTCCCGCGCTGATGAGAGCTTTTTACTGGATGTGGCTTTGGCTGCTCAAGATTACGGTGCATCTCGTTTTCGCTTTTGCGATACAGTAGGTATTCTAGATCCTCTAACTACTTATCAAAAAGTACAACAGTTAGTCAATAAGCTAACTATTCCTGTAGAGATGCATACTCACAATGACTTTGGTATGGCAACAGCTAATGCTTTAGCGGGAATAAGAGCGGGAGCAACCTCCGTTAATACCACTGTCAATGGTTTGGGTGAAAGAGCGGGCAATGCTGCCTTAGAAGAAGTGGTAATGGCACTCAAGCGCATCTATGGAATAAATATCGGGATTGAAACCAGTAGGTTTAAAGAAATATCAGAATTTGTCGTCGATGCCTCTGGTTGTAATGTTCCTCCTTGGAAAGCGATCGTCGGTGATAATGCCTTTGCTCACGAATCTGGCATCCACGGACACGGAGTGCTACAAAACCCTGCTACTTACGAACCATTTTCCCCTGAAGAAGTAGGACGAGAACGCCGTTTAGTAATTGGTAAGCATTCTGGTAAACATTTGGTTACTAACCTTCTGCAACAACATGGTATTTCTCTAACTCAAACCCAAACGCGATCGCTTGTGAATGCAGTACGAGACTTATCGGTTGAGTTGAAACGTAGCCTAACCCCAGATGAGTTATTAAATCTTATACCCAACAACTAACCACTAACCACTAACCACTAACCACTAACCACTAACAAAGCCAATGAAAGTAATGCTCCACAAGAACGACCTGGGACATTTATCCGTATATGTCCCGAAGAAAGATTTAGAAGAAGAAGTAGTTGAGCAAACTGCTACTCCAGAAGGCAAGATTTTAACCTTAGCTAATGGTTGGCAATTATCTTTTAAAGATTTAGGAGAAGACACTAAACTACCTCAAACTTTCAATGCCAAAAAATTGTAATAGTTTGTTATTTGTACTTCTTTCTTTGTCTTGACAACTAACTTGACAACTAATTAAAAGGAGAACACTCATGACTACAATGACTGGTTTAACTCAAGGCGAATCGATTTGGAAACCCCAATTTATTGAAGAAATCAATCAAGATCTTTGCCTTGATTGTGACAGATTTTATGAAGTCGGTGGTTATAATGCCTTGAGGTCGCAACCAATGAATCAAGATAATAACAATATTGAACCTCAAGTAATGACTATTACTAATCCTAAACAATGTATTGATTGTCAAGCTTGTACTAGCAGTTATACGGAAAAATATTATACACACTACTCTTTTTCTGTATGAATAAAATTAGCAATGAAACAAAGGAGACAGACAGCAATATTATCAAAGAAAAATTCCAAAATATCTTTAGCTGTCCGATATAAATTTTTCTTTCTTCTACTCCTGACTCTAGCTTTGATGTTCGATACAGTTAGTCGTCAATCAAGTCCAGAATTATTCGATAATCGATCTTTACCTGAAGTACCAGCAGCAAGATAACTTAAAAAACTTCGTTTAACTTTGGGGGTCTGGAGTAGTAGCAATAACTAGCAATTAACTCTAGAAAAAACAATGAAAAATTCAGAACGTATCCGAGAAGAAATTATCACTATTTTAGTCTTCGTACTAACTCTTGCTTTTACCTCCAGCAATTTCGCTCCAGAGTCATTTGAAGATAAATCTTTAGCTGAAAGATGGCAACTTACACAAGCAATCAATCAATCAATAGTCTTGTAAATGACTAATAGATATTGCTGAAAAGTAATGATCAGCATTACAGAATAATTAGCCAATAATCTACATCTTAAGACAATAACAATACTTACAATTAATAGGAGTTACAGTCATGACTAAAATTGGTATTTTTTATGGCAGTACTGCCGGTGTAACTGAAGAAATTGCCGAAAAACTAGTTGAATACTTCGATGAAGGAGTATGCGATCTCTACAACATGGAGGAAGATTTTGACGATTTTGACGATATGCTGCAATACGATTACTTGCTTCTTGGTTCTTCTACTTGGGGTTCTGGCGAAGTACAAAATGATTGGCGCGATCCTTTAGTAGATATGGAAGATGAAAAGCCCGACTTTACAGGCAAAACAATTGCTTTTTTCGGTGCTGGAGACTGTGGCACTCATGGCGAAAATTTTGTCAGTGCTTTGGGTATTTTGTACGACTCTTTTAAAGCAGCGGGTGCAACCATAGTCGGAGATGTTCCTACAGAAGGTTATACCTTTAATTATTCTTTTGCCGTTCGTGACGGTAAGTTTGTCGGATTACCAATTGATGAGATTAATGAAAGCGAAAAGACTGAAGAGCGTATCGAAAATTGGATTCAAACTCTACGTCCTATCTTCGCTGAGTAATCAAAATTGAATCATGCAAACTATTCAAGAACAGTTTTCCTGGTGTGATGTCGAACCAGAAGTAAAACAATTAATGCTTTTAGCTAGCGAAAATTGGGAATATACAGGTTTAGCTGAAAAATACATCAGGGAAGCTTTGTTTAAAGCGGGAAATAATCTCGATGTTTTAGTGGGAGCTTATCGTTTCTTTTTCTACAAACACAAACCCGCAGCAGCTTTGTCAATTGCCCAAAAAGTTTTAAAGGCGATCGCAAAAACTGAAAACTTACCTAGCGAGCGATCGCAACTTAAAACAATTCTTCTCGCTCGCAAACAAGAACCCAAGATCAGACTTTACCTCAATGCCTATGCAGCGACGGGTTTAATTCTCGCTCAACTTGGCAGACTGGAAGAAGCTAAAGAGATTAGCGAAGCAGTTAAAGAAGTTGATGACAGCCGAGAGTTTTGCGCCACTACCGTCTTTGAAGTCATTACAAAACCGCCCGATGAGGACGAATACGAATAATCAACAACAAAGGACAAATAATACAATGACATCAACTACTGATAACCAACGTCAACAAGAATATTTCCAACTAATCGATCGCTTACTCCGTTGTCCTAATGGCAAAGAACCAGAAGTTTTAGATGCCAGTGCTGACTTAATTGATGAAAATTTGATCCGAACTATCATGCAAGTAGCAACAATTATGGCACACGAAAACAACCAAGAAGGGTCTAAATTTCTAATCTTTATCGCTCGTCAACTGGCCAAACAACTAGGTTTGTATCCAGAATTATCAACCGAAACATCTGAGCAACGTTAGACAAGGAGTTCGGAGTTCAGGGTTCGGAGTATGCCCTACGGGCACGCTTCGCGAACGGAGTTCGGAGTACTCGCGCTCGCGAGACGCTACGCTACGGAGTTTAGAGTGACAATTTTTCCAATGAAATATAGCGGTTTGCAAGCATCTTTCAAGTTATGAATTACGAAATTTCTAGTTTTATCGAACTGACGTTGAGCAATGATCGTAACTAAAAAATGTTATGCAAATTTGCTTCCCCAGGAAAGAAGTGAATATTACAGCAATCGATTTGATTGGGGAATTTTAGATTTTCCTTTTCTAATAATATCTTTCTAGCCAGGTGAATTGACATCAGTTATTGACATCAGTTAGTTTGGAGGACTTTACCTTGGCTAAAATTTTGTCTTTCAGCTTTTCTAGTTCTTGTTTTAAAATTTCTTTAGCCATTTTGATATCACCAACACTTCTGGTTACGTGGCTTAGATTAGCCCATTGTTTTAGCATCTTACGATTGCGAGCATTAATTACTAAGCTAGCTACATTCTGACATTGCTGGGGTTGATCGAGAGCGTATAATAAAACACGATATTTACCTTGATCCGAGAGCGATCGACTAATCTGTTGTCCCTTATGGGATTTGAGGTCTAGGTAACAAGGAAGCCATTTAGGGCCATGTTCAGGATTATATAGTACAGTAATCCAGAGCAACGTCGGATGAGGATGATTTAAGTATAAAAACTGGTTGTAGCGAGTGCTAGCAATTCTATGATGAATATCCTCTTGATCTAGCATGACAGAGAGAATTGGAGCTTCTCCCAAATAAGTAGAAATTAATTGAGCAAATACAATTTTACGTAATGGTTTATTTTTGGGCCAGGGAGTTTGTAGACAAATTTCTGTGACGGAGGATTCGGCGTTTAGAGTTTGATCTTCAACTATTGTTGAGCGATAATCTTGGGCAATTATATTGCTTGGGTTTGTGCTACGGGGTTTTGAGATTGACTCTGTTGACTCTA